>NZ_AYGX02000180.1 GCF_000498955.2 Lactiplantibacillus fabifermentans DSM 21115
GGTTATGCTGAACAATTTGTCCAAAAATTCGGATTAAATTTGCAATCTACCTATTAAATTCGCAAAGTCAATATAGATGAACGCTGTAATTAATTGATTTTGACGGTGAAATTGCTGATAATATAGGGTGACAGATAAGATTGCTAAATAATACCAGCTGCTATCCGTCCGATGATTGCCTCTGTGAGCAATGAAGTGGTAATGAGCGCACCACGTTCCCCGGCAGGTGGGTTACCCTAGCGTTAGCTGTATGGAGCGGAATCCATAATTGCGCTCTTTTTTTTGCGTGAAATCTGCTGGCGGCTCCGATAACTGGCTATTTATTTTGTAATGACCGAATATCTTGCTTACGGAGCAAATTTTGGTAGTACGCCAAGCTCGCGAAATCTAAACGTAACGTCGTCATAATGGCTTCTGGTTCGGTCGTCCGGTGTTGATCCAAGTACCACAAAACAAAGCTCTGTCGCAATGCGACGGGCTTTAATGGCATGCCTAGGCGTTGACCATCGCCACTTAAGTATTTATGGAGCGCGGCTAAAGTCAAATGCGGGTCTTGGCCGCGTTGTCGGGTTTTTAAGAATAAGTCATGACTACCAGTTTGGGCCTGCAATGGACGTAAAAAGGTCTGTAACTTTCCCAAGAACGCTTGTTCGAAATGGGCGAATTCGATATGATGGAGTTCATGATAAAAATCTGGTGCTAGCATTTCTGTCGCTTCGTAGCTCTTACAAGTTAGCAGTAAAAATAAGCGGGTATAGACGTGTAAATCATCATTTGCCAATAAGGTTGCGAGCTGTTCTGGCCAGGCGTCGTTGGTTTCATCGTTTTTGATGGGTTGGCCTTTAATGCTAAACGTTGGTAGCGTTGTAATCAAACGATGTTCAAATAAGAAGCTAAAATAACCGTTTAAATTCGACAAGGCTTTGTTTAACGTTGACGTCTTAAATTGGCGTTGGTTTTTTAGCATGGTCAAATACTGCTGAATATCATTTTCGGTAATGTCGATTAATAATTGTTCCTGTGCAAAGGTATCGTTGAAATGTTGTTCATAGTTAAAGAAGTCGCTGAGCGTTAGTTGATATTGCGTAATGGTTTGCGGATGTTTGCCATCAGCAGTTAATTGTTCAACGAAACTTTTTTCGTAAGGAAATTTGGTAGCAGCCATCGGGGTCAACCTTTCTAATTGTCATTTGTTACTTTAACTAAAACATATTAAACAACTAAAAACAAGCTATTAGCTTAACAGCACTCGCAAATTACCGCAATTAAGACTTGCCATGCCAAGCGATATATCAGCAGGCTTTACGGTGGTAAAACACATAATTTTGACATGCTGAGAGGCGCATCCTAAGCACGAGTTCATATTATAGACGAACAACTAATCACTAAAAGAACGTAGCAGACGGATTCATGAATCCAATAATAAACGCCAAAACTTAGTATAATTGACTAATCGACAAATCCGACTAAATTGACGATTTAGCAAATTTTCAATTAAAGCTGGCAAATATATTTTACCGTAAGCTGTAAAATTGTCACTCACAATTTAAACCTAATTTGATTGTTAAAAACAGTGGCGATTTTTTTCGGTGATAACATATAAAAGTGGCGGCTGCAAAATTGCTCATGCAAAAATTTTATGTGACATAAACGTAAAAAGACCTGAGGGGGTTAAATTAGGTCGTGGGGGAGGATTTTTCTTTTCACTTCTACTTCGTATAATATATATTATGTAAACTAGAATATAGATAAAAATACCCCTCTTGATCAAATGACACTGATTAGTGATAATCCCGTATAAATCACGTTTTGCGCGTATTTTGCTGTTTTATAATCGTGCATTATGTATGGTGACAAATATATTTTTTCGGTAACTCGGATAATTATGTCGACAGAAATATTTTATCTTTACTAATTTGGGACAAAATGCTGATTTAATGATGCTACGAATGGCTTAGTCAGCCGGCTTGTCTAACAATGATGTTATAGCTATTGAGTAAATATTATTGCTAATACTCAAAACTCGTTTTAAAGTATGCTTTCAAATAAGCTTATTATAAAATTGCTAAGCAAAAAGTCGCTCAATTGTATTTAGCTCGATCACTCGTAATTTAACTGTAACTTCAAGACTATTGTAATTGGCCGCTTTTGTTTAGTTTATTTAGACACTATCACAATGCCAATTGATGGCTTTGATTAGCGTCGATACAGCAATGATTGCGATGCTAGCAGTTCGAAATTAACACACATGCATTCAAAAAATAGTAACTTTTTAACGGTTGTATTCTGATGGACTTGACTAGTTGGCGCTGGATTTTGGCCTGACGTGGTCGGATATAATTGATTTCGGCCATTCGCGGCAATACTTAGCGTGATTATGTTGCTGTTTTTTGGATGAATCGACCAGGTTTAGATTTGACATCGTTACAAGAAAAAAGAAGGACTGCTGTGCAGCCCTTCTCACCTTAACATTCCCACTTACGGTAGAGGATCACCAATCTTAAAGTTCTCACTTGTGGTAGAGAATCACCAAAGACCAATAACATTTTACAGCTATAATATACTGTATTTACGTGCAAAAGTAAATTAATTCGTCCACAATTTATTCGTAATTTAACAGTTTTTCAAGGCCAGTTTTTGCAATCGCTTTCAGATTTGTTTATACTGAAAATAGTGATTATCATTAATTTCATCATTACCAGCAGACCTAAGCCTACTAGTAGTCAATCTGATGTTTCTGGAGGTTTTTATTATGACAGTAGCAATTCGTTATCAAACGCGCAATGGCAATACTGAAGCCTTTGCCCAACAAATCGCTGAAATTGCTGGGGTTACCGCGCAACCCGTCCCGACCCCTATCGATGAACCCGTCGATCTTTTATTTATGGGTGGTGGGACTTATTTCATGAAGCCTGACAAGTCCGCTGCAGCTTACATGGACACTTTAGACGCCAATCAAGTTGAAAAAATCGCTATCTTCACTACTTCTGGTGGTCCAGAAATGCCCACCGACAAAGCCCTGACTAAGGCTGCTGAAGCTAAAGGCATTAAAGTCGTGGGCCATTTTCATCAACTAATGGGCGGTAAAGGTATGAAGCTATTGGGCTCACATGGTGGTAAATTAAAGCCGGAACAAATTGATTTGGTCCAAGCTTTCGCCAAAGAAATGCTGACTAAATAAAGATTGTAACTAATAAAACGGTGTCGCTCAGTCATTGATTGGCTAGCGACACCGTTTTTGTTTAATTGGTAGATTGCAAATTTAATCCGAATTTTTGGACAAATTGTTCAGCATAA
>NZ_AYGX02000181.1 GCF_000498955.2 Lactiplantibacillus fabifermentans DSM 21115
GTAGAGCGCTTGACTGTTAATCAAGATGTCGACGGTTCGAGCCCGCCTGTCGGAGTTATCTACGTAAGCCATGGAGAGTTGTCCGAGTGGCTGAAGGAGCAGCATTGGAAATGCTGTAAACGGGTATTACCTGTTTCAAGGGTTCGAATCCCTTACTCTCCGTTAAGTTAGATATATAAATATGACCCCTTGGTCAAGTGGTTTAAGACACTGCCCTTTCACGGCAGTAACATGGGTTCGAATCCCGTAGGGGTCATTATTGGAGGATTAGCTCAGTTGGGAGAGCGTCTGCCTTACAAGCAGAGGGTCACAGGTTCGAGCCCTGTATCCTCCATATGATGAACTTCATTCATCAGTACAATTTAATAAACTTCATCATGAATTAATATGGCTCGGTAGCTCAGTCGGTAGAGCAATGGATTGAAGCTCCATGTGTCGGCGGTTCGATTCCGTCCCGCGCCATTTATGGAGGGGTAGCGAAGTCTGGCTAAACGCGGCGGACTGTAAATCCGCTCCTTCGGGTTCGGTGGTTCGAATCCACTCCCCTCCATTCTTTCATAGGGATATAGTTTAATGGTAGAACAACGGTCTCCAAAACCGTCGGTGTGGGTTCAACTCCTACTATCCCTGCCATGATGGCGGTATTGGCGAAGTGGTTAACGCACCGGATTGTGGCTCCGGCACGCGTGGGTTCGATTCCCACATACCGCCCTTTGATTGGGTTATAGCCAAGTGGTAAGGCAATGGACTTTGACTCCATCATGCGCTGGTTCGAATCCAGCTAACCCAGTTGGGTTTGGGCAAACATATGATGGCGGTATAGCCAAGTGGTAAGGCAGAGGTCTGCAAAACCTTCATCACCGGTTCAAATCCGGTTACCGCCTTTCCTGAAAAGGTTATAATCCTGATCAGAAACATCAGTCCAATTCTTTATTATGCCGGCGTGGCGGAATTGGCAGACGCGCTGGACTCAAAATCCAGTTCCCGTTGAGGGAGTATCGGTTCGACCCCGATCGCCGGTATTATTAGGCTTGTGAGAGCCTTACAATACGTAGAAAAAGTCGTTACATCGTTGATGTAGCGGCTTTTTTGTTTGCCATGAAGTTATTCAAAAGAACGCCAAAATGTCATTGTGAGCACATTTGAGCACATTCGCCGTTTTTTAGATGACAAAATCGGGGGCGGAGAGTGAAAATCGAACCGAGTCGGCAAAACCCTACGCTCATAGGGGCCTTGCAAGGATGGGTGCACAGAGTGAGCAAGTAATTGAGCACAAGTGCGGTGCACACCAACCTTCAGATGGACGTTAAGGCATCATTGATAGCACTGACTTGTTCTTGCGCCAGCTCATTAATGATGTGCGCATACACTCGCTGAGTAATCCCAACATCTGAATGCCCAAGCCGTTTTGAAATTACGTAAATGGTAGATTGCAAATTTAATCCGAATTTTTGGACAAATTGTTCAGCATAACC
>NZ_AYGX02000041.1 GCF_000498955.2 Lactiplantibacillus fabifermentans DSM 21115
GCCAATTTTTGCTCGCCATAGGCTAACTTCCTTTTGATTCTAATTTAGCCAAACGATCGGCTAAACGTTTGCGATCGTCGTCACTAATGTGATTACTTGTTCCATGATTAGCATTATGTTGTGACTTTTGGTCTTTAACCCATTGAGGAATGATTTCTTTACGAGCGTTCTTTTGATAACCTCGGTTTTGCGTCTTGGGTGTCAAATCTAATTCATCATCAAAGCGTCCGTTAAACCAAGTTGCACCATTTAATGGGTGATACCAGTTAGAGTTAAGCTTGATATACTGCTTATAGCGGTCTAACTTGTTAAACAGGTATTCATTCGTGTGATCAACTGCTTTTTTACGCCAAGCCTTGTAATGATTGAAAGCTTGTCCCTTGCCTTTTTTGTTTGGGTAGGCTTGCCAAATTTCTTCAAAATCTTTTTCAAGTTGCACAAGCGGTGTGGCGTTAGCCGCACTATGTTTTTTATTACTTGTATTATTAACTGTAGTATTAATACTTGTATTATTCTCTCTCTGGTTTTTCGGTGTAGGGGTACTCTGGTTTTTCGGTATACCCCCCACCGAAATTCTGATATACCTATGCTCGATTTCACGTGTACCCTCTTTATAAATTACATCACGTGAAATATGACCATTGATTTCTAGCGCCTTTAACCACGTTTGAATTGTTGACTTAGCCACACCATACAAATCTGCAAAGTAGCTATCGCTTGCCCAGCAATACCCTTTTTGATTACATAAGGCTGTTATCTCGCCATACAATAATGACGCTTTTCCCGGAAGGCTATTGTCATACCTAACACTTGCGGGAATAATGGCGTAATAGTTTGGTCTTTCAACTGTTTCCGTCATATCAGTTCCTCCAATCATGGGCATTCCACCCACCCGGTGTATTAGTCACTGCTGTATTTACCCTTCAAGCCAATTCGTTTTAATGTTTCTTTATCTAGTTTTATGCCATCTACCGGAACGTGGTATTTTGCACTAAATGCCACGGAGCCAATTTGCTCAATCTCGCTGTGATGGACTCGACACAGTGCCATAACGTGCCGTTTGGTGTGGTCAACGTGTGTTCTGTTCAAGCCGGCTCCGATAACGTCTACATGATGAATATCAGCACGATTACCACAGATCATGCAAACTCGATGACGGCAACATTGAAACAGATAATATTCTTGCTCACGTGGCAATAGCTTATAGCCTTCCTTGAACGGTACGTGCCACTCAAACATGAAGTCGATAACTAGGTCTAACAACTGGTTAGCATCGCTCACA
>NZ_AYGX02000042.1 GCF_000498955.2 Lactiplantibacillus fabifermentans DSM 21115
ATATTAGCTTGTTTTCAAAACGGTCAGAATTTAATATTACTCCAAAACTCATTCGTATTTTTGAAGATGCAGGAAAGCAAGCTTGGAAAACGCTGAATTATCATGATGTGACCGGATTCGGAAATGATTACTATGAATATTATGATAAGAAGCTTGATAGTAATGGTTACCTTGGAATTAAGGATGATCGTTTAGTAGTCGAGCGACCTTATGGATCAGATGAGAAGCTTTATCAATTCAATAAGGCCAGATTCGAAACTTTTATGTATGACTTGCATTTATGGGAGGAACACAAATGACTGACACCGAATACGCAAAAGCAATCCAAATGAAAGCCACAGTTGCCAACCTGGAAATGAACGCGGCACTGACAACTGAGCAACAGGCACAAATTGGCCAGGACTTCATTGCTGACATTATGGAGTTGAGCAATCGTGAGGGTAAACAAAAAGCCGCCTACTAGGGCGACCAGTCACAGGACCACTCGAATGACCGTTGCCAGTATAACATATAAAAAGCGCCGCCATCGCTGACCGCGCTACGATTGATACCTAGCACATTAATTATAGCATACGAAAGCGGAGGGGCGCATGATGGGCGAACAGCAAGTTATTTCAGATGAAATTTTTCCACCAATTGACCAGGAGAAAACAATTAAACAGGTGCGGCGTTTCCTGGATAAGAAGTTACCGCAAGCAGTTCGGGCGTCCGGCCATTCGGTCGCTGATTTAAAATCGCCCAGCATGGATGGCATGCCTAAGTCGGCCCCAGCTGGTAACTCGGCCGAGGATCGGATTACACGCCGCCTGTACGCCGAACAGATTGTCCGACAGACTATTCAGGCCATGGCTCGCTGTGACCATGAGTGTCAAGAGATATTAGATCGGCTATATCTGCAAGGATACAGTGACACGATGTGCTACATGGATATTGGCTACAGTAAGACTCAGTATTTTGACCGCTGGAAGCCATTGGCAATGCTGCAGTTCGCACAGAGCTATTACCTAGAAGATTTGAATATTTATCAAAACCGAACTCAAACCGGACTTTAACCGAACTTTTTCCGAACTCAAGCCGGACTTCATAGCAATAAATTGGTGGTAAATTAGTATTATCGATAATTGGTTAGGGCGACAAATAAACGTTTTTCTGATAGCTCTAATTGATTATTATTGTGGCCTTAGCTCAGTTGGTAGAGCGCCTGACTGTTAATCAGATTGTCGCTGGTTCGAGTCCAGCAGGCTACGTTGCCAGCGGATTTATAAGGGGTGATGCGCTCCTCTCTGCCGCTGGTATAGTCTTCGTGTTTGACGTCGGCCGTTAAATGCGAGTATCGCTGTGGGCTAATTGGTAAGCCACAATGGGATGTAGGTTCGAGGCCTACCAGCGATATAGGCTTAACTGCTTAGCCTTTGATAAAGCAGTAGTCGACGTGTGATTGAAGCATGGCTAGATATTTTCCACTGAGGAGCATCCATGTCAGGAGGCTAGCTACCGCGTGTGGTTCGATTCCACACCAATCACATACGACCCAAGCAAGTCGCTAAACTGCTTGCTTTATTGAATCCTACTAGAACATCTTGGTTACGCTTTGAAAGTACCGCGGCTTTATCCATGTCCTTCATAAAACCACGCCCTTTCAAATTGTTGACGATTGAGTCAGGAGTTACTGTTGCACCGGAAATCATCTTATAAAAATCAGTTGGAACGGTTGGAGCGCTCAGTAATAATGGCACAATTAAACCGACCACCAAATTACATGCGGAAACATGTGCGCTGTGGTAACATAATCAAACATGGTTGCAAAAACTATAATCGTTTTTCTGATAACAACCGTGTACAGGAGCCTGGCATTTAGTTGGGCTCTTTTTAGTAAAATACATAGTGTGTATTGCAACTCAAATAATGTTGGATATAGTATGATATAAAATTGTATTGTTGAATAACAGGATCGCCATCTTATGAGGCAACAATACATGGGTCTGACTTATGTCAGGCTTTTTTGATACATAAAATTAGGGAGGTAGCGGCAATGCCATGTATGATACACAGCAAATATGGGTACGAGCCGCCTGAATGGGTACAGGCTGGCTCTCGGCTAGGTAGATGGTACAAGGGTAAGAAGTGTCGTGCAAATAAGCATGGCGCTTTTAGTTTGGATACAAAAAAGAAGGCGATCACGCCTTCAAAGAATGTTACTTGTCAAATTTATCTTTCAGATTGTCAACAGCATCTTTAGCCGTATCTTTGGCATCAGCTAACTTATCCTTAGCCTTGCCAACTAAGCCTTCAGCCTTGCCCTGGGCTTCACGGGTTTTGTCACCGGTTGCTTTGCCTTCAACTTCCTTGGCCTTGCCGCTAACTTTATCTTTGGCGTTCTTAGCTTTGTCTTCTAAACTCATTTTGTAGCCTCCTGATAAAAATAATTGTGAAGCGTAATTGTTCGAGTAAAAAGGTCACTGTTTTCCGCCAGCGACCTAAAGGTTATTAACTGGATAACCCTTGAACACCTATAGAATAAATTGGTCTTAATTGAAAGTCAACCAAAACGGCATGTTATGTATTAATTTCAAACGCGTCGATTTCGACTGGGTTAAAAACGGAGGTAAAAAGTATGAATTTTGGAGAAGCAATTAATGAGCTAAAGCATGGAAATGCGGTCGCACGTAAGGGATGGAATGGCAACGGTATTTATATTAAATTGCAGAAGCCTGATGAAAATTCATTTATGACTCATGAGTACGTTTATATTGATACAATTGGTTTACACACGAACAATCCAGATGCACCCATGGATCGTGTTCCATGGCTAGCTAGTCAAACTGATATGTTGGCTAACGATTGGGTCGTAGCCGAATGACAATATATAATTCCAATTAACGGAGGTGTGGTGGTATGTAATGAAACGAAAGTTAACGCCAAAACAGCGTAAATTTGCCGATGAGTATATCAAGTCTGGAAATGCTGCTGATGCGGCTCGCAAAGCGGGGTATAGTAAACGCTCAGCCCGATCAGTTGGGCAGGAAAACCTGACAAAACCTGACATCAAGCAATACATCGATGAACAGATGGCCGAGATAGCTTCCAAGCGCATTATGGACGCCACAGAAGCCGTTGAGTTGCTTACCCGTATAGCTAGAGGGGAAGAGAAAGAAACTAAGGTGGTGGCGACCCAGTTCAGTGTAAGCGAGGTTGATGTTCCTGCTGATTTGAAGACTAAGATTGCCGCTGCACGGGAGATACTCAAGCGCTATCCGGGCGATGATAAGCTAGTCAAAGCTCAAATCCGTAAAGCTGAGGCCGAAGCGGATATTGCTGAGTCTAAAGCTAAAGAGGCCCGGAGTGGTGAAAGCAATGAGGGACAGACACTGATAGTTGATGATGTGGGAGGCATAGAAGATGAAGACGCTGGTAGTTGATGATACGAAGATCAAGAAGGTTATCAGAATATCAGACTTGATTAACCCGCACTTTAAGCGGATGTGGCTTACCGATAAACCTTACATCGTAGCTAACGGTGGCCGTGGCTCGTTTAAATCGTCCGTGATCAGTTTGAAACTTGTCACAATGATGAAGAAAGCGATTCAGCAACGTTACAAGGCTAATATCATTTGCATTTTAGCCAACAAGACTGATTTACATGATACGGTTTATAAACAGATTCAATGGGCTATAGACCTGTTACAACTAAATGATGAGTTTAGGGCTTATAAATCACCACTCACAATTCAACATAAGCGAACTGGCAGCACGTTTTATTTCTATGGGGCCGATAACCCTTATAAGTTGAAGTCCAACGTTGTCGGTAACGTGATTGCGGTGTGGTACGAAGAAGCGGCCAACATGAAATCAGCGGACGTGTTTGACCAATCAAACCCAACTTTCATTCGACAGAAACCAGATTGGCTTGATCAGGTCAAAGTTTACTACTCCTATAATCCGCCTAAGAACCCCTATGATTGGATTAATGAATGGATTGATAAAGTAGCACAAAATCCAGCATACTTAATTGATACGAGTGACTATCGTTGTGACGTGCGTGGCTTTACAAGTGAACAAACGCTTGCCTTAATCAATCAATATAAGAAGACGGACTATGATTATTATCGATGGCTATACTTAGGTGAAATTATCGGATTGGGAACAAGTGTTTACAATTCTAAATTACTACATCCACTTGAAACATTCCCAGATGATGACCACATTGCGTCACTGTATTTCAGTCAAGATACTGGGCAACAAGTGTCAGCCACAACCGAATTATGTATTGCAATCACAGCTAAAAAACGCGTGATTCTGCTTGATACCTTTTACTACAGCCCGGTGCATCAATCTGAAAAACGACCACCTAGTGAACTAGCTAAAGACTTGTATGAGTTTGAAATGAGTCGTGAGCAGCACTTTAACGTTGGCGCATATAATTATACGGCTGATGAGGCCGTGTCTGATTATGCGATTGACCATGAATATTATCGGCTGTATGGCCGACATTGGCACCATGTTAATAAAGTTGAAAAGACGATTATGATTGATCACGTTCAGGACTTACTAGCCACTGGACGTTTTTATTATATCAATAATGAAGCTAATCAAATATTTGTCAGTGAGCATCGCAAGTATCAGTGGGACGCGGATAGCTTACAGACTGATAAACCTAAAGTTGTTAAAGTTGATGACCATACGGTCGATGCTTTTCAATATTTTGTTTTAGATAACTTGGCGGATTTGGATCTTAAATATTAAGGTGGTGAGATGTTGACGATTAGAAATACGATTGGCAACTTACTGATTAATGCTGGTTACAAACTGAGTGGAGATAATAATATGACGGGAACTTTAAAAAATATTACTGATGATCCAAGGATTGGCATCGATTCGCGTGAATATACCCGTATTAAACGCGACATTAAGTATTATACGGATAGCTGGGATGATGTTTGGTACCGTAACTCATTTGGCACACGACTAAAGCGGAAACAATTTACGCTGAACATGACTAAGGTTGCCTCACGAAAGCTGGCGTCTATCATCTTTAATGAGAAATGTGAAATTCATATTGGATCATTGAGTGCCAAAAATGATGACCGTGATGGCACGTCGACTGATCAAAGTGAACAACGTGCAGCTAAGTTAGATGAATATTTACAACAAGTGTTCTTAAAAAATGATTTTAAGGATCATTATGAAGAACGATTGGAAGAAGCAATTGCATTAGGAACCATGACCATTAAGCCATATGTTGATCCAGTAAGTGGTGATATTAAATTTGCTTGGTGTCGTGCAGACCAGACTTATCCGCTCGAATCTAATACCAATAGTGTCCGTGATATTTGTATTGCCTCACGAACTGTGCGATCTGAGGCTAATGTGCCCATTTATTATACGTTATTAGAGTTTCATCAATGGCAAGGCGAAGATTATGTCATTACTAATGAATTATATCGTTCACCGGTTAAGTCCTCAGTTGGGACACCAGTATCCTTGAGTGCGATACCAGAATATGCGGATATTCAGCCAACCGTGACGATAGAAAATCTGAAGTATCCTTTGTTTGCTTTCTTTAAGACGTCAGGCGCCAATAATAAGTCATTAGAAAGTCCATTGGGTGTTGGTATACCTGATAACTCGCTTAGCACGCTCCGAGCGATTAATGACACTTATGATACATTCCATTGGGAAATTTTAACCGGTCGCCGCAAGATTGCCGTTCCGCCCGAGATGTTCAGAAAGCCCCAAGGCGATAAAATTCACAATGCGAACTCATTTGAACATGATATTTCAGATGTCTATTTAGCAATTCCAGGTAATCGTGAATCAGTCCAGCCAACGGAATTTAATCCCGATTTACGTGTTGATGATTTCAGTAATGCGATTAACGAGTATATGCGCAAGTTTGAAATGGAAATTGGTTTCTCAGCCAATACTTTTAGCTACCAATCGGGTAACAGTCAAGTGACAGCTACGCAAGTGATTTCTGAAAATTCTAATACGTATCAAACACGTTCAAGTTATTGCACCATGGTTGAAAATAATATTGATGCCTTGGTTAAGGCCATTCTGGAGCTTTCAATGGTGCCTGAGTTATTTCCAAATCATCAAGCACCACTAAAAGCTGAGGATGTTGATTTTGATGATCTGGATATTTCAGTGTCATTTGATGACGGTGTATTTGTTGACAAGCAGTCACGGGCGACTTATTGGCAAGGACTGCTGGCTAGTAGTGTTGTCCCTCGGTGGATGGCCATCAAGAATATTCTGGAAGTTCCGGAAAGTGTTGCGAGAGATTTAGCTGATGAGATTGCCACTGAAACGGCTCAGCAAGCTAGCAATACTACGCCTGATATTAGTGACTTGCTTGGTAATCATTCTAGCAGTGAATAGGGGTTGATGAGCGATGAGCAAGGTTGATCAAGCAGTCAAGGTGTTACAAGGTGAATATGATGCCATCCAAGCGCAGGTTATCAAGAATATCATTGAACGATTGAATAAAGATGATTTGAGTAAACTCAACAGTGACAACGTACTAGCTTGGCAGGTTAAACGGTTAGCTGAGTTAGGGGACTTTAACGCTCAAACCATCCAGCAAATTGCTAGTCATGTTAACAAGTCACATCAGATTGTTAGTCAGATTATGGTGAGTATTGGGTCCGATATTAAGGCGACAACGGAAAAAGAACTGCTCAAAGTAACCGGCAAAGAGCCTAAGCCAACCAGTGAGATTGATTATCTGATGAAAAATTATGCCAAAATGGCCAATGAGAGTCTTGATAATAAGATCAATGAAACCTTGCTAACCAGAAATACTGCGACCTCAGCCCAGGCCAAAGCCTATCGTGACATTTTGCAAAATACGGTTGCCAAGATATTGACTGGCACTCAAGAGCCAAAAAAAGCCTTAGCTGATACGATTTATCAGTGGCAGGATAACGGGCTTAAAACGAATCTGATTGATAAGGCCGGTCGAAATTGGAATGTCGAAACTTATGCCAACATGGTGATTAATACCGCTGTTCCTAAAGCTTATGCAGAGACGGTTAAATCACGCATGGATGAATACAATTATCATTTGATTGTTTATCCCGAATTTGCGGCCGCTCGTGAAGACTGTGCCCGCATGCAAGGCAAGGTTGTCAATACTGTTCCTGCAAGTGATCCGGACTATGATGACAAGTACGACACCATTTATAATCATAACTATGGTAAAGCTGGCGGGGCGCTGGGCATTAATTGTCGGCACACGGATTTTACTATTTTTAATCCTAAAGATATGGAAACAACCAAGCAAACCGTAACGCCTAGTGATGCGATTAAGCAGGAAAAATTCGTTCAGAAACAGCGTCGCTTAGAACGGGCTATCCGCAAGTCTAAGCTCGCTTTACAATCAGCAAAGGAATTAGGCGACGAAGACGCGCAAACGCACTATAAGGCGTTGATACGCACCCAGCAGGCGGCTACTAGTCAATATGTTAATAGTCACGATGGCTTGGTTCGTCAATATCAACGTGAACAAATTATTAAGTAATACTCGGCCCAAGCATGCCGTTAAACTGCTTTTTGTATTGCAATCAAATTATTCGAGGTCGTTGCCTCGTAAAAAAACGAAAGGGGTATTGCACTATGGCGTTAACACGCGAATTTTTAAAAGAATTAGGTATTGAAGGTGATAACTTAGAGAAAGTTATGTCGGAGTACGGTAAAACACATAGCGAGTTAACTGAGTTGCAAAGCCAAGTGACTAATCTGACATCTGAAAATGAAGCACTGACTTCGAAAGTTAAGGAACGTGACGAAAGTATTTCTAAGCTTGGTGATGAAGCCGGGACTAGTCAAAAACTCAAAGATCAAATTGCACAATTACAAGCTGATTCAAAGAGTAAGGATGAAGCGTGGAGCAACAAACTCACCAAAGCGCAAACGGACAATGCGGTTAAATTGGCTTTGATTAATGCCAATGTGCATGATCCTAACGATTTGATGAGCCAATTAGATATGAGCATTGTCAAGCTGGATGATGATGGAAAAGTCAAAGGTTTAGACGAACAAGTGTCTGCCTTGAAGGAAAGCAAAGCTTATTTGTTCAAGACGGACGATCAAACACAAAATAATAACCAGCCCGTGATTAAGCCTGGTGCTGGTGGCAATCCTAGTGGTGCTGGCGGTGATAACGATTCAATTGTGTCTCGCATCGCCGCACACTTAAATACTAAATAAATTATGAGGTGAGAAAATGGCAGTTGTTTTAGATTCACAAGATATGGCGTTGCTTGATAAACAATATCAAGCTGATTCACAAGTTTGGCAAGTTTTACAGGCCGGTGCTAAATCGATTACTGCAGCTGATTTTGTCGGTAAGCATGAAGTTCGGATTAATAAATTAGGTGGTCTTGTTTCACCGACTGCATATGTTCGTAATGGCGATAATGCACGCAATCAAGTCAGCATTGAAAAGGAGACATTGAACCTTACCCATGAAGATTGGTTCGCATATGATGTCGATGAATTGGATATGTCTGAAAGTGGGGCATTACAGATTGCCAACATCGTTGAAGAACACAATCGGTTGATTACGATTCCACGACGCGATCAAGTTGCTGTGCAAGCGCTGATTGATAACGCTGGTCAAACAGTTACTGAGACAATTACGAAAGATAACGCACTTGATGCATATGATGAAGCGGAACAGTACATGACAGATAACCAAATTCCTGGCGGCTTTGTCATGTTCGTAAGTTCAGCCTTTTATCGGTTACTGAAAAATGCTACTGGTCTGACACGGACGTTTACAACTAATCAACAACAGATTCAAGGAGTCAACCGGACAGTTGCACAGTTAGATGGTTCGATTCCAATTCTGGAAGTTGCACAGTCTCGGTTGGCTGGCTTATCAGTGCCAAACGGAGCTATTAATTACGTCTTGGCACCACTAAGTGCGGTTGCTCCTATTGTTAAATATGACAGTGTTTCGACAATTGACCCGTCTACTGACCGTAGTGGTAACCGTTACACTATCAAAGGCTTGTCATACTATGATGCAATCGTGTTTGACAATGCTAAGCCAGGTATTTATGTATCTGCCAATGCGGCACTTACGGCAACTGCATCGACTACGTCGACCACTGATGGTACGACATCGGGAAACTAGTAGCGGCTTCCACAGCGGAGCCGTTACCAACTAGTTTACCGGCCGAATCGGACGTGACAATTGCCGATATCAAAGCGTATTTAGACGATTTAGGTATTGATTATAGTGGCGTCACCCTAAAGGATGATTTATACGGTCTACTCAAAGAGAATTGGAAGTGATCCAATGGCTTATTTAACTTACAGCGAATTCCAAGCCTTGCCATTTGCGGACTTATCGATTACGGAAGCAGATTTCAATCAGTATGAGTGGTTTGCCGAACAAGTAATCAATGAACTAACCATGAGTTTTTATGAACATCATGATTTAGCTACTGATACCGATACGTTTAGAGTTACTAAATTTAAACAAGCGGTGGCTTTGCAAACTATCAATCAGTTTGAGAATGACACCTTGACACAAGACCAAGCTGAGAATGAAGCCCAAAGTATTAGTATGGGACGCACTTCTATCAACTATGGCAGCACGCCAGTATCAACTGGTGGTTCATCTGATGGTTATCTCTCGGCTGATGCTTATCGTCAATTGGTTCCAACAGGGCTACTGTATCGAGGTGTTTAGATGACCAGAAAAGTCAAATTAACACCGAGTATGCGTGACATGCTGACCGACAAGGTAACCATTGCACATGTTACAGGTAAAGACATGTATGGCCAGCCAACCTATGAGCAATATCAGCTTACAAAGCTTCGCATTGATCACGAGAGTATTAAAAACATGTCGTCTCAAGGAGAACTGCTGACGCATCTGGATGTCTATTTGGTTTATCCAGATTATGTTAAGGCCGTCGATTCGGCTGGTAATTCGGTATCCTGTCCAGATTTGTCGAAAATGGATAGCGATGATGATTGGAAGATCGTTGCTGACACCGTTTATCGTAGCGTGGCTAACGTGAATATTATTAAACAACCGTTTAGAGACATGGTGTTTTGTTATGAATTGGAGGTGGTTTAATGCAAGTTGACGTTAATGTTGACCTCGCCAATGTTAAGAAGCTGGTGAGTGCTTCACGATTGAAACAAGCACGAGGCGACACTTTAAATTTAATGAAACGTGATATGCGTCCGTTGATTCCTAAGAGAAGCGATGGGGCAGTTAGCCTTAGCTCATCTGGTGTTATTGACGAAGCTAATACAAAAATCACATATGGTGGACCAGCCATTAAATATGCCAGAGCACAATTCTACGGTATTGTTACTGACCGAGCTGGAAAGCAGCATCGGGTCCGTCATTATACGACTGATGGTACTGGTAAACGGTGGGACTTACGTGGTAAACAGCTACACATGAATGAATGGAGAGAGACTTTTAAGAAGGGAATCTTGAACAATGGTAGCTAGTCTACAGACTACAACTGATATTCTTGAAAGCATTTATGATGCGATCAAAGCATTCCCGGCAGGGCTGGATCCGGCAATTCCATTTTATGCCAGTTATCCAGAAACCGGGGAATCAATGGGACTGGAACATATGGCCGGTGAACAAATTGGGTCGATGGATATGCTCGGTAATACCGAACGGACATTGACTTATGAGATTACGTATAAGACGCAAGCTAATGGCATTTCAGTGCTGAATCAATTCGCTACCTATATTGCCAGTGCTTTCGACGAACTAGTATCAGCCAACGATTCTTATGAAATTAATGATAAACCGACAGTGACTTTGCCGATATATCAAGGCAGTGATGATAATTGGAACTATTTCTCAATTGATATCAATGTCAATATTATTACACCCTATTAAAAGAAAGAAGGAAACGAATTGGCTTTAACACAACGCCATTCAT
This sequence comes from Lactiplantibacillus fabifermentans DSM 21115, assembly GCF_000498955.2. Lineage (GTDB taxonomy): Bacteria > Bacillota > Bacilli > Lactobacillales > Lactobacillaceae > Lactiplantibacillus > Lactiplantibacillus fabifermentans. Next base: position 10,932 of record NZ_AYGX02000042.1, read on the forward strand.
ATGGCTACAACAGTAAGATTTATATTGATAAGTCAGGTAACACTGACTTAGAGGCTTATTATGGGATCTCTGCAGCGGATATCTTAGCCGAAAAATTCCCCACTGGCACTGACATGGCCCGCTTGGGGAAAGGAATTACTGAAGTGACACCAGCAGCTGCTGAAACCGTCGATACGGAATCGGATATGCTGGATGCCGGCTTCCAAAAGTCGAACGTCTCGGCTAAAGCGGTAACGTATGCGGTCACTGGTAATACCTATATTGGTGATCCCGCACAAGACTATATTCGGGATAAGTTTACCAAACTGTCTGGTGAACTAGAAACGACAGCAATTGTGATTGATCCAGACAGCACGATTCACATTTTCAAAGCGGTTATCACGACGCCATTAGCATGGTCTGGCGCGGTTAATGCCACCTCACCATTGAGCTTTACCTTAACCGTTGATGGGATGCCATACGTTATTCATACTGATGGCTCAGTTGAGTGCCAAGTAACTGGTTTGACATTATCCCCTGAATCAGTTGCGGTGGCTATCGGTGCAACCCAGCAGGTCACAGCGGCCTTAGTACCGGAATATGCTTCGAACAATGCGATTGACTGGTCGATTGAAGACACAACGATTGCTACGATTTCTGATGATGGTATTGTGACTGGCGTCGCTGAAGGGACAACTGTCTTACAAGGGTTTGTGAAGTCAAACTCATCAATTGCCGCCACGCTCACAATTACGGTAAAAGCCGCAGCAGCTTAAAAACTTAGTTTGTCGCCTTATAAATAAACAATACCGTTAGGGGCGGCCGTTATGGAGGAATATATTAATGGCAACAATCAAATTAACTGATTTTAAAGATCCATCGAACGACGTTAACTTTGAAATTGGTGGTAAGCAGTTGTATTTAAAATCACATGATGACTTGATGGTATTATTGCGTTTTGCTGACAGTAAGCGCATGGAAATTTTAGGCAAATACAAAACGTTGATTCGGACATATTCTAAAGTTGAAAAGGAACAAAACGTCCAACGATTGCTTGATGATTACAACAAGCATAGCAAGGATATTGAATCTGAAATGAATCATTCTGAACAGGATTTGCAGAAACTTTACCAGTACGTATTTGATCGGATTTTTGTCGATGAATTAGGTCAAGATGTTGAAGCTGGCGATTTAGTAGCTACGACGTTAGTTTCCGTGACTGCGATTACGGCTTTCTTTGATAAAATTGTTGATTTAATCAATTTACAAGATAAGAAGATCGCCAAGCAAATTGCTGGTGCGACTGGTGCTGCCTTCAAAGCTGCCGGGGCGTTGTTAGATGGTGATGAAGATGTTAAAAACGCTAAGTCAGGCCTTACTGACTGATACTTATATTGGCGACAGAAAATATGCGGTCGACTTATCCTTTGACAATGTTATCAAGTATTTTAAATATATGGACCCACAGTTATGGACAGAGCGGCGCGCGTTGGCGTCGCTTTTTTTGTTAGTACCATCAGCTATCGAAGATGCCATCAACGGAAGATTGCTACTTAACGATTGCTACGAGACGTTAAAAACCTTGTCAGAATATATAGGAGAGCATCCATATAATCAGTCCGATGATCAGCAAGTAGATATAACTGGTGAAAAAATTGAAACGCAGGTGCCAGACGATAAAACGTGGGATTTTGACCAAGATTCAATGGCATTATATGCGTCATTCAAACAGGTATATGGTATCGATTTGTGGGACTTACGGGGCAAACTACATTGGGCTAAGTTTCAAGCGATGCTCATTGGGTTGCCAGATGATTGCCAGTTTAGGCGGATAGTAGCAATTCGACAAGCTAAGCTGCAGCCACCAAGTAATCCAGCACAGAATCCTGAGGCCATGCGGCAATATAGCCAACTGGTGAAACAAAAGGCTGACTACGCATTGACACCCACTGATTATGAAATGGTTGAAGCCGAATATAACTATATTTCGATGAACTAAAATTCTTAATTTAGAAAGGAGGAACGTTATGGCTCAAGCAGACGGCACAGTAACCATTGTTTTAAATGGGAAAGATGCTAATTTTTTATCAACGGTTGAGAAGGCGGCTAAGTCTGCCAAAGAAAAGCTCAGTTCCGTTGGTGATGGTGCAGGCGACAAGATCAGCACCAACACTAAGAAAAACATGAATAAGGCGGTTGAAGATGTCACTAGTGGTAAAGCTAAGATTGACGCCAAACTAAAAAAAGGTGCGGAGATTAATATCGATGACACCAAAGGTAAGACCAAAATTAAAGACTTCACAGCATACATGAAGGGCATACTGGGCATCAAAAAGACCACTATTAACGCTGAAATCAAGGGCAATGCTAGTAAGGAAATTAAAGCCATTATGGCTGACAGAAAAAGTCTTGATGGTAAACGCTTTACGATCAAAGGTGCAACCTCTGGCAACGTGAATCGAACATTAAAGATGACGAAAAAGGATGCTGATAATTTAGCTAAAAAGCATATCAACATCAAGATGACTGAAACTGGTAATGCTGATGAAAAGATTAAGCAGACCAAGGATGATCTTGACAAAACCAACAAATCAGCTTCGCGGTTAAAAGATATCATTAAAGGGACAGTCGTAGGCAATGCAATTACTGGTGGGCTTGCAGCGGTTCAGGCAGGATTTGAAAAAATTGTTGACCTAACTAAAGAAGCACTGAATGAAGCGGTTGCTTATACCAAAGAACAACAAGTTATGACACAGGCTTGGACCACGCTGACAGGATCCTCATCCAAAGCTAACGGTATGGTAGACACTATTAATCAACTGGCTATTAAAACTGGGCAAGCCACTGATACCGTTAACGAACTAGAACAAGGCTTTTATCACTTGCATTCTAGTAAATCGGAAGCAGATGACTTGTCGAAAGCAATGCTTAATATGTCAGATGCCGTTGGGTTAAGCGGTGATCAAATAAAGGCTGCTAGTCAAGATATGGTTCATTCATTATCTGGCAATATCACAACTGGTGACTTAAATGTGATCTCGCAATATTTTCCGATGTTTAATGAATCATTGCTTAAGTACGAGAGAAAAATAACCGGCAATGCGAAGTTAACCATGGCTCAAATGCGGAAGATGGCGTCTGCTGGGAAGATTTCTGGCAAAGATTACGAGAAGGTATTTGAAAATTTAGGTAACGTTAAATATTCAAAAGCTTCAGAAAATATGTTAAAAACGATTACTGGTATGGAACGAACGATTAAGGCGCGTGTGCCGGCACTGGTTTCTGCTTTGACGACGCCCTTTTTAAACGCTTCAAATCCGGTTTATGGTGCCGTGTCAAAGTGGGTATCATCGTCTAAAGCCACCAAAGAGTTTGACAAACTTGGTGAAACGCTCGCCAAAAGTGTTAAAACAGTGACGACTTCGCTTTCAAAAGCTGTCGATATCAAAGCCTTCAATCCTGACAGTATCATGAAAAAGATTACGTCCGCAGTATCATCGTTAGCCAGTGGTATTGCATCACATTCTAAAGAGATTGTTAACTTTTTTAAAGGGTTATGGTCCGCTATTAAGATACTGGGTGATGTGGGCACAGGGTTTGCAAAAGGGATTGTTGATGGCATAAAAATGCTATTGACCCCGATTGCGAAACTTGCGAGTGGCAAAAAAACTGTTAATGGTCTGAGCGATGCATTGAATGATCTGGCGAAACATAAAGGGGCACTCGAAACATTCGGCAAAGTTCTAGGTGGTATGTGGGTGACCGCTAAAGTTGCCAAGGCTACTAAAAGTTTTGCTGATTTCTACAAAAACCTATATAAAATTTCAAAAGTGAAACTAACGAGTGTTGCAAACAGCATTAAGGACTTATTTGGTAAAGGTGACGGAACATCGTCAATTGGCAAGACAATTACTTTTATTAAATCTCTTTCTAAAGCCGAACGCGCAGAAGCCAAGGCAACTGGCACCGAGACGGCTGCACAAAAATTACTCAATAAAGTGCTGAGCACTAATATTTGGGTAAAAGTTGCTGTAGCAGTTGCTGCAGTGATTGCCGTTTTAGTCGAACTCTATAAGCATAATAAGAAGTTTAGGGACTTTGTTAATGGTTTGGTTAAATGGACCAAAAAAGCTATTCCACAAGTCGTCCAGTGGTTTGAAAAACTGTATGACGGGGCTGTTAAGTGGATCAAAAAGACTGCTAGTGATGTCAAAAAAAGTTGGGGAAACCTGTGGGACGATGTCATTAGCCTATTCAAAGATGCCTGGAAAGATATCAAAGATGTCTTAACTATTTTCTACGATATTTTCACTGGTAAATGGTCAAAGCTGGGAAAAGATATAAAAAAATTAGTCAAAGACTTATGGTCTACTGTCAAGGATTACTTTAAAGCGGCCTATGATTATCTCAATGATTTAACTGGTGGTCGACTTGGTAAAATGGTCGATCTATTTAGTGCTGCTTGGAAGAAGATTAAATCCGGTTGGCATTCAATGTGGAATGGTATTGGGACTTTCTTCAAAGGCATTTGGAAAGATATCAAAGGATTCGCGCAAGATGGAATTAATGATGTTATTGCGGTCATCAATGCAGGTATCAATGGCATTGATAAGGTTATTAGTGCTTTTGGTGGCAAGAAGAAAGCCATTGGTGATATCAGTAAGGTTCATTTTGCCACTGGGACTACTGAGACCCGCCGTATCAATACATTGACGCATGCGGTGGTGAATGATGGTGCTGATGTCGCGGGTGGTGGTAATAAAGAAATTATCTTACACCACAATGGCGATGTTGAGCCGATATACGGTCGAAACGTTCAACGGGAGTTAATGCCTGGTGATGAGGTGTTAAACGCGACAGAAGCGAAATATGCGGCACCAGCGTTAGGCCTGACGCATTTTGCGTCTGGTACCGGTGCTTGGGACAGCATTAAGTCGATGTTTGGTACGGCAGCGTCGTGGGTGAAAGATAAGACGACTGCCTTAGCACATTTTGTTGCGCACCCAATTAAATCGCTGGAGAGTTTATGGTCATCTATCACAAAGTTTAGTGGTTCTGACTTTATTGAAACGTTTGGGACAGCTATTGGGACCAAGTTTATGAAATCCATTGAATCAAAATTTAGTTCACTCATCAGTGGCTTAGGTGATGATGCCGGTGGGACAGAAAGCAATCCCAGTGGTAGTTCAGTGACGCGGTGGAAACCGTATGTTATTAAAGCACTGAAAGCAAATGGATTTTCGGCAACCGCGAGTCAAATATCAGCATGGATGCGGGTCATCGCGCGTGAATCAAATGGTAATCCTAAAGCTATTAATTTATGGGACTCGAATGCTAAAGCCGGTCATCCTTCGATGGGATTAGTACAAACCATTCAGTCAACATTTGATGCGTATAAGTTTGCCGGCCATAGTCATATCTACAATGGCTATGATGATTTGTTAGCAGGTATTAATTACATGAAACACATTTATGGTAAGGGAGCCAGCGCATTTGCTCGTGTTTCTGGTCCAGAAGGTTACGCTAACGGTGGTGTCGTGGATAAGCTGACACACGCTATTATTGGTGAAGATCCATTATATCCACATGAAACCATTGTTAACGAGGCTAAACCAACCGCTGACGGTTTGTTGTCAGAGTCGATTAGTGAACGAGCTAAAAAGGATCCTAATGGGTTATATGCCAATCTCATTAGTGCGACCAAGTTAGCGGCTAATGCTAAAACTGATATGACGACCAGCGTCAATAATACGGCTACTAATCCGACTAGTGACAGCACGACGATTAAAACGTTAACCGATGCTATTAAGTCAGTCGCGACGCAAGGAAATGTCTATCTGGGGGTCCAAAAAGTCGGCAATGTTATTCGTAAAAATTCAACCAATAAAACAAAAAATGATGCCTTTTGGGCAGGACAGGCGGTGACACGTTGATTATTGACGGGATCAGTAATAATGAACTTGGGATTACCTTCAATGGGATTCATAGTCGAACGATGGGACTGAAAATGGATAGTATCAGCAACCCGTTGCCCACCTTGACCGATACAATTCAGGATGTTCAACCGATCATCGGGGATTTGTATCAAGGGACTGATGTTCAGAGCAAAACGATTAGTATTACCTTTACATTGTATGGGGCTAAGTCATATCAAGAAAAGCAGAAAGCTTTGAGCGATATTTGGGCTTGGCTAATGCCCGTTGATGGTCAAGAGTATGCGTTAACTTTGGACACGCTACCTAATCGGACCTATTACGCGCATGTTAGTGCGACCTTTGATGTGACTGATTCCTTATATCGTGGGACCTTTACCGTTCCATTTACTTGCAGTGATCCGCGGGCGTATGGCCCAATGAGGCAGTACCAGATTGGGGCCAGAAACTTAGCTAAAGGGACGGGGGATGTTTTTACTTCGACTGGTGTCGTAGGCGAAGTGGCGCAATTATATTTATTAGACGTTGATAACGCCAGTTATAGTGGGACGATGTCATTAACGTTTGGGTGGACCAGTAGTAATACAGCCACTGAATTTAAAATTAGAAAAGCCGTTGTCGACGATGATGGTACGACTACTTACACCGACTTATGTTCAGTATCGCCAACAGCCAGCAGTGGCACCGAAACTGTTTCAGTTGCCTGGCAGCCGATTGCCGGTGATGAAATGGCGTATCTGTCTTATCAACAACTTTCGGGTACCGCTCAAGTTCAAATTAGTGATTTACAACTATCTATGGTCGCAACGAGTGGTTTCAAGCAAGTGATTAATGCCGCGACTAATGAGGCCGACAACACCCTGATTGATATTAATACGGACGATACGGTGACATTACACGATGAGGAATCCAACACTGATAGTTTTCCGGTGTTTATTCTGGAGCCCAAACAGGCGATTACTAAGATTGCGATTGCCGAAATGGATAGTGACAATTATCTTTATATGGGGAGTGAAGTGGACGTAGATAGTAATGATGAGGTTGTGGACAATGAACCAACGGTTGTTCATGATACGTGTCAAACCCTGGATTATTGGCACCCGTTTACTAATCCCTCTGATACGAGTACCACGGCAGTTGAACCGCCTTTTACCATCGCTAATGGGATTATCGGAATAGACTCAGCCTTGCGTAGTAATCCCAATACTATTGGCGTGGCCACCGAATCTAGTGGCGCTTATCGATTTGGAACCAGTTTTACAGAAAGTAAATGGAATGGGCCCGGGGCTTTGCATAATGCGTTTCCTGGAGCTTACTCTGATTGGGAGATTACGGTTAGATTTGATATGACCTGCAATTATCCACGGGCAATGGGCAAAATCGACTTGTATTTGTTAGATCAAAATAATGCCCGCATGGGCCGTATCTTTTTAACTGATCAAGCCACCAGTGAAGACGTGTATTTAGGTGTTGAAATTGGCACCGATACTAAAAGTAAGAAAGTTTATTATTCAGAGGGGACAGTGACTAAAGGAAAAAACAGTACGGTATCGATTAAAGTGTATAAAAATGGGACGAAAGCCAAGAGCACGGTCACCGTTAATAAAAAATCGGTGGTCGAGTACACGACTGAAAAACGGTCGAGTTCAACCTCAACGGGGACCTTCACTAATTTTTATGGCGATATTACGTTGCGGAAAGTTGGTCAAAAATATACAGCTTCCATCATGAGATTAAATCGTGACGGCACGAATGCATGGACCACACCAATCACCAGTTCGTATACGGATACGGCGGATACTTATACGACACCTAATTTAGCCAATTGTGCCGTTTACATTGCTAAGTATCCGATTTCTGAAGATGTTGCCAGCCCAGTAAAAGGCTACAAAAACGATAATATTTATTTGTGTGATTTGTTAGTCAAAGAAATTAAAAATGGTGGTAATGATGAAGTGACGACACCCACACCGATCGCTGAAGCAGGGGACGAGATTCATTTGAACACAGCTGATGGGACGATTTACAAAAATGGCCAGCTATTTAATAGCGCCAATGGTCATTTAATCAAAGCGGCGGGTTCCAATCTAACCGGGCTTTCATTACAAGGCAACACTGATAAAACGCTCAGTTTTTATCCAATTGATGGTTGGAGTATTTCCCATCAATCGGTATTTTATTAGGCCAAGGAGGGATCATCAGTGAGAACAATTACGATGTATGACAGCAATCTGAATGAAACAGCGTCATATACACTAGAAAATCACGGTATTCCTTATTTTGGTCATACTTATACTTGTCAAATTGAAGATACCGATAATGGCAAGCTGTGGGAAGATACGAACACCTTTTCGGTGTTGAATCAATACAAACCAGCCGCCGATAAAAATGCGTGCATGTATTTTGATTGGGCTGGACCTGATGGCCGGATTTATCGCTATGCGGTTACGAACATTGCCGATGAAAGTGGTCAACAAGCAAGTGGAATTTTGCCATACACCACCTTTACAGGAACTAACAAACTGGCCTTTGATTTGTCAGGGATTGATATTGATGATAAGTCTTGGATTTCACCGACCCTAAAAGAAGTGGCTGAATATGTGTTGGCCAGCTCTGGTTGGACGATTGGCGAATGTGATTCCATGAATATCAATACTGATGATCCAACTAATTTTGCCATTAGTGGCGCTGCCAGTGCCCAAGATGCTTTGAGTACTATGGTGACCAGCTTTGATTGTGAAATACGAGCTTATATTGTCGTTGATCAATATGGCAATGTAACCCAAACGGTTGATTTGGTAGCTAGTTTACAGCCACAAATTAGTAGTAGTTACTCAACCTTACAAGATGAATCAACGGATCTATATAGCGGTACCGCCAGCGCACAAGTGGGGGCCGATACAACGCAAGGCCGGACGATTGAATATCGTGCCGGATTAGCCGGTTTTGAACGCCAAGAAGATCGGACGGCGTTCTATACCCGCTTATATCCAACTGGTGAAAATGATGTCACCGTTAATGATGTTAACGGCGATTCACCATATGTCGTAGATCAAGACGCTCAGGATTATTGGTTAGGGGCCAACCAGCCATATCGCACACTCAAAATTCAAAACGAATATATTTTGAATAAGAGTGCTTTATTGACTTGGGCTCAAGAACAACTAAAAGTTTACAATCACCCGGCCTTCACATATACCATTACAACAGCCTTTATGGACCCCGATGATATGCCCATGCTAGGGGCCACTAATTATATTGTGAATTTTGACATGTTACCTGCGCTCACGGTCCTAGCAGAGGTCATTGAACTTGAAATACATGATGACGCACCGACTAACAACGTGGTGACGTATGGGGAATACCGAACTTTGAATCCAACGACCCCCGCCCTGATCGCCAAAATGCAAAGCAGCTTAACAAGTGCTATTGCTAAAGCACAAGCCAGCGCTGATAGTATCCAACCGGTGATCGCCCATCCCGATGGCTTAGACTTTGCTCAAGGGGATACCAGTAAACGCCTGATTCTATCGGCCTATGAAGGTACTGAAAATATTAGTGCTTACATTGACCCACTGGGGTTTGATTGGAGCCGGACTGATACTAATGGCCTCGTTGATACAACCTATGCCAAAACGGGCTATTTAAATGTCATTCCCGCCGGTACTTTGGGCAACATTCGTGGTCAGATTGATGGGGATTATATCACTGACGACCCTGAAATCAGCATTAATGATAATACTTGGGCTAAATTCGGCTCATTTGATGCTTACGATAATGGGGTTGATGAAGTCATGCAACACGCGGAACAGTTAAGCGATGGCCGCTGGATAACGAGTCAAGCCGATTGTACGTATACGTTGCGTGACGCGAGCTTAAAATACGTTTCTAAGATGAGTGTCACGAATGGTGGTCATGGAACGTCCTTTGGGGTCACGATTGAAGATGGCACGATTTATATTTTTGCGCCGTTAAAGACTAGTGCTGGTTATGATCTCGTTAAGATTCCTTATACGGCTGGCCAGACGCTAGACACTGATGACGTGACCCATTTATTAAGCTTCGACCATTATATCCGGGTTAATTATGACGCGACGAACGATTACTTTGGTCTAACCGATGACAGCTTGAATTACTACGTGTTACAAGGCAGTGACGTTCGCAATGGGGTTGACAATATCCTTTATCAAATCGCGTTAACCGACTATGGCTATGACATTGATACCCAGATTTACCAGGGGCAACTATTGGACTTTCCGTATGTCTATTTCCAATCGGGTAATCAAAACGAGAATGACACCTGTCAGATTTATGCCATTAATCTCATTCATGAAGGTGAGTGCTTCAATTACTTGTATGACTTCCCGGACAAGCTGGCGTTAACCGGCTATATTGAACCGGAAGGTTTAGTGTTCGCCACGATCAATGGAACCAGGGTACTAATGAATTGTCTGACCTCGACGGTTGGTATCAATACGACCCCGAAAACGGAATACTTCTATCAAGTTGCCCTGACAACCCGGGCTCCAATGACCGCTAATAGTGGGACAAATGATGATTCTACTGATAATGATTGAGAGGAGGTGAACTGATGACCAAAAGTCGAACGGTGGAAGTGAACGTGACCCAGTCAACGTTAGTAGGGCAAACTGCACAAGCCACAGCTGATAGTGCGGCTAGTGGGGTCGCCAACTTAAATGATCCCAATTTAATGAGTGTCATTGAAAAGCAGACCCAAGCGGCGCAATATGCCGGCTTAACCAGCCAGTATAATGTGGTGCTAGCCCGGGCCAACACGGCCAATGTTAGTACGACTGCTTTAACCACGGCCTACACGAATTTGAACACCTTTATGTCAGCCATCTTAACGGATACCACGACCGCTAGTGATGTTGATCGAGCCAGTTACCAAAGTCTGACTGCAGCTTACAATACCGTTTTAAGCAGTGTGCAGACCACTTTAGGCGACTATGTTAACAATGAATTCAGTGCGGCCGGTTCACAGACGGTCGTTGCCGCTTCTAATGCCAGTGATGCTAAATCAGCCGCAGACAATGCCCTTAGCCAAGCGAATACGGCTATTGATAATGATGCGGCCACTAGTCAAGCGGTAACAGACCTCAAAGACGGTTCCAAGCTAACGATTGCCGAGCTTGAAGATGATATTTTGCTTAGAGTTACAAAAGATGGCTTAGTCGATGAAATTAACCTTCAAGCGGGCAACACCTTAATTTCATCCAGCGGTCAATTAACCCTGTCAGGTAAAACCATCTATTTTGACACCACTAATCCAGTGATTATCCCTAGTGCTAACTTAGACACTGTTTTAGTCAATAAAACATTAACTGCCGCCGATATTTCAGCGAATACTTTTACGACCAATAACGGTACCTTTACGGTTGCTGCCGATGGCGCGATAACGGCTAAAAATATGGTGCTGACGGGTGGCACACTATCTGCACTTACTGTGGATGCCGCAACCATTAATGGTTCATCCATTTATGGTACTGACTTCTATGCCGGTGATATTAGTACCGATGCGAATAATACGAATAAAGTGTATCCGTTTCACATTAGTGACGATGGTACCGCGACAGCGACAGCTTTTAATACGATGGACGCCATGCAAAGTGCCATGATTCCTGGTGGCTTGACGCTAAAGTATCGAGCAATCAGTAGTAGTGGCACCCAATATGAAGCTTATGACGTGACGCTGGATGCTGATCAGCTGGTGTTAAATTCAGGATATACGACTGGCAAGGACACCACCTTTTCTCAGTCAGTGTCCGGCACTCAACTAACCGGACAAGTTCTAATCAGTCCGTTGAATGGGCTGACGCTACATGGTGATACCCAAATGATTTACTTTAATGGGATGTCGACGGATACCACCCCGAAGGGGATTGCTTTTACGCCTTATGGTAATTTGAACGCAACTGGCACTCAGGGAACTTGGTATCTGGGCCATGATAATAGTTTACAGACGGCCAACTTTGGCATCGACAGTGCGGGTAGTAACCCGATTAAATTTAGTCGTAATACCACGATTGGTAACTTATTCCTGGGCATTGGCCATACCATTGCCATGGTGGATGGTAGCCCACTTTACTTTAATAAGACTGATTCTACCGGTGGTCGGGTCGGCATCTATGCCGGTGCCGTTAACTATACTAGTTTGGTTAAATCGTCCCTATTAAGCGTCAAGAAGGACGTGCAAAAGGCTGACACAGCTTATTGGGCACAGCTAGTTAACTCAATCGACTTGGCAACCTACCAGTACAAAACCGACGATAATACCAGTCATTTGCGGCTGTCTAGCATTGTTGACGACGTTAATGTAACAAAACAGTGGCAATTACCAGACGTATTTATTAACCGTGATGAAAACGGCAAGCTAAGTGGGGTGGATGACAGTGTGCTTTTAAATGCCACCCTAGCCACGGTACAGGAACAGCAGAAAGAAATTGACCAATTAAACGGTCACAACATGGAATTGGAAGCTAGATTAAACAAATTGGAGGCCAAATTAAATGGATAGTATTTTAATTACAAATTATAAACCAGATTACACGAACAACATTATGACTATTAGCATTCAGATTAACACGCTGGGTATCAGTTCACAGGTCAGCATTACCATGGACGACTTTAATACCGCCATTGTCGGTGGCGTTGATAACGTTAAATTAAAGGTGTTAAACACGCTGATTGATAGTCTGACTGCTTTAAAGCCAGTTACCACGACTACGACAACCACCACACAGGAGGATTAAATTATGAATATCGATGCACAGGCCTTAATTAACAAGATGACGAGTAACTATGCCCAAGCAATTGCCGTTAAAGACCAGCAATTAGCGATGGCTCAAGTTCAAATTGACCAGCTCAATGCCAAGTTGGCTGAACAACATAAACCTAATAAAGCGAAAGCTTAGGGGGAATACAGTTGAACAAACACAAATTAAAGGCACTCATCTTAATGGTGGGCGCCATTTTTATGGCCTTTTTGATGGTCAATATTAATAGTCAGGCCGCCACGACACGTTATCAAGGCGTCGATTGGTCTAAATATCAGGGCACTAATGGCATATTCGGTTATAGTACCGATAAGTTTGTATTCTCACAGGCAGGTGGCTTTTATGGCGGCACTAATATTCCTCAAACCACGTATGACACACAGGTGGCCAGTGCTAAAAAGGCCGGTAAATGGGTCCATACCTATTTATGGGACGGTGTTGGTAGCAATATGACCAATGCCAAGGCGATGATGACCTATTACTTGCCGCGTATTAAGACGCCCAAAGGGTCTATTGTGGCTTTGGATTATGAGGACGGGGCTTCAACTAGCGTGACAGCCAACACTAACGCCATTCTTGCTCAAATGAAGTTAATTAAGGACGCTGGCTTTACCCCAATGCTGTACTCCGGCAAGGCCTATTTAAACGCCCATGTTAATGTGACGGCCATTTTAAAGGCTTATCCAACCAGCCTGTGGGTAGCAAGTTACGCTGATTATTTAGTTGCACCAAAACCTGACTATAATTGGTTCCCATCAATGGATGGTGTGGCGATTTGGCAGTACACCAGTATGTATATTGCTGGGGGCTTAGATGGTAATGTCGATTTAACGGGTATTACCAAATCGGGCTACACTACGACGGCTAAAACGACGACCGCGGCCAAGAAGACTACGACGACTACTAAAGCCTCTAATCAGACTTATAGCCAAAACGGGACCTTCTACCCTAACACAACGTTAAACGTTCGTTCAGGGGCTGGAACCAGCTATTCTAAGGTAGCTACCTATTACAGCGGTGAAAGCGTTCGGTATAACCAAGTCATCATCAAATCTGACTATGTCTGGGCTCGATACCTACGGTCTAACGGTCATTATGGCTATGTCGCTTTGGGCGTTAATGGCGGGACCAGCTACGGAAAGCGGGTGCTTAATTGATGGCACAATACGACGACACAACTAAGATGCTCATAGATATCAAAGAGGATGTGGCCGCCACCAAAACGAAAGTAGAAAACATTGAGGATAAGCTCAATCACGTCGATGATATTGACAACAAGGCGGACAAGGCCCTGGCCAAGTCCATTGAAGCTGAGCATCAAATTAACCGGTTGACCACCATTCAAAATTGGTTGATCGGGGTGTTGGTTAGTGGCGTACTCGTCACATTAGTGATTTACATTGCCGAGAAGTTCCTTTAGGAGGGAAAAACATGAAAAATTTTTTAGCTACTATTACTGCCACTTTTAAAGCCAATTACAAGAAACCCGCTTACTGGGCCCAGATTATTGGGTCTGTGCTGGTGATCGGACTAGCCGTCGTGACCGTCTTCTTTGGGGTTAAGATTGATGCCAATACGGTGTTATTAGTGATCACTGCTTTAGGGTCCGTGCTCGCATTCTGGGGTGTGATTACCGATAATTCCATTTTGGAAGACACGGGCAACACGATCAAAGCCAAGTCGAATGCGTTAGCTTCTACGGAACAAACGGTGGTGGAAGCCTTGACAGAAGCGCAAGCAAAGATTGAAGCGGCTAACTCGGCAGCAGCTAGTCAAGCCGCAGTCGAAGCGTCACAAGCGGTGGTGGCCGCGTATAGTCAAGCGGCTAGTGCGGCGGCAGTTGGCGACACAGCTACAGCTAGTTCAGCAGCGGCCTTAGCGTCGTCATTAGCGGCTGATTCGGATAGCAATGTACAAGCGGGTACCGAAACGGTGTCAGAATCCGCTTCACAAGCGTCAAAATAATGTTATAATATAGTTACTTCGTAAACTTACTATTTCCCCTGCGTTTCGGCGTGAGGGATTTTTTTAGTTTGTTGTGAGAATTACGCTTTCATTGTATAATCATTGCAAAAATTGATTTTTAACT
>NZ_AYGX02000043.1 GCF_000498955.2 Lactiplantibacillus fabifermentans DSM 21115
CAGGTTATGCTGAACAATTTGTCCAAAAATTCGGATTAAATTTGCAATCTACCATGAACGCAACCGCATTATTAATTGGGCTTGGCCCACTAATCGGGTGGGGCTTGTACCCGACGATTGCTTCCAAAATTGGGGGCCGCCCGGTTAATCAAATTTTAGGCTCAACCCTGGGAACGTTAATTTTTGCCATTATTTTTGCAATGATCAATGGATTAAAGCTACCCACCGGAACGAACTTACTCTTTTCAATCATTTCTGGGATTGGCTGGGCAAGTGCACAAATCGTGACCTTCAAAGTTTTCGCGAAGGTCGGTTCATCACGGGCCGTGCCAATCACGACGGCCTTTCAATTATTAGGGGCTTCCTTATGGGGCGTAATTGCGTTAGGTAACTGGCCCGGGATGATGGCTAAAATTATGGGCGGCTTGGCCTTGTTATTCGTCATTATCGGCGCTACTTTAACGGTGTGGTCAGAGAAGAAAGACGCTGGTAACAGCCGGTTATTACGCCAGGCCGTTAT
The DNA here is from genome assembly GCF_000498955.2 of Lactiplantibacillus fabifermentans DSM 21115. Classification (GTDB taxonomy): domain Bacteria; phylum Bacillota; class Bacilli; order Lactobacillales; family Lactobacillaceae; genus Lactiplantibacillus; species Lactiplantibacillus fabifermentans. Next base: position 521 of record NZ_AYGX02000043.1, read on the forward strand.
CTGGTTAGCAGTTGGTGAGATTGGTTATTGGGCCTATTCCGCGGCACCACAAGCGACGACGATTGATGGGATGCATGCCTTCTTACCACAAGCGATTGGGATGTTATTAGCTAGTGTCGTCTATGCCGTCTTCTTGAGCTTCCGCGGTGAAAAGTCCGCCTTAACAGAAAGTATCTCGTACAAGCATGTCTTTTCGGGATTGTTCTTTGCCTTTGCCGCCTTGACCTATTTGATCTCGGCGCAACCAAATATGAATGGGTTAGCGACGGGGTTCATCCTGTCACAAACGTCGGCAGTCTTAGCTACATTGACTGGTATTTGGTTCTTAGGTCAAAAGAAAACGATGCGCGAAATGCAAGTCACGATTTTAGGGTTGGTCTTAATTTTAGGTGCTGCGACCGTTACCGTCTTAATTTAATGAATTTTGCAAGTCCTGGCTGGTTGCTGGGACTTTTTTATTAGCTAATTTATAATCGTATTTACTAGCATGACCAAGACCGGTCACGATATACTGAGCCCGACTTAAATAAGTGAATCGAGGAGTTAGCATGCAAACTAAACTTAAACGTTGTGGTACCGAATATTGCCTGGAACTACCAGCAAGTATGTTGCGACAAATTGGGGTCGAAACTGAAGCGGCTACTACGGTATCTTTACGCGTCGTAGGTCAACAGTTGATTATCGAAAAAGCTGCCACCGCCTCGCGCTTAAGCGACCGCTTCCGTAACTTTGATTACGAAGCCGAACTCGCTAAGCAGTCAAACCATGAGTACGATTGGCACGGCGATGTCGGGCAGGAAATCCTAAAATAGTAGTAAATACCACAAACGCCGCGCAATGATTAGCATTGCGCGGCGTTACTAGTTATGATCGGCACACGGACCATAACTAATTTTCAAAAACTATTTTGAATTTTTATTCACTTGTTCTACGAAATAACTGTATGGTTTCAACGCGTCGGCTTGATACTTGGCGGTGAAGGCCGCAACGGCTTCTTTAGTGGCATGCGCTGGGTTCAAGTCCATGTGTTCAGTGGTAAATGGCATGTCGTGTGTTGACTTGATGTCAATAACAACGGGACCATCAGCAGCTTGAGCTTGCTTCAAGGCCGCCTTTAATTCATCAAAGGTCCGAACCGTAATCCCAGTCGCACCCATCCCAGTGGCTACTTGGGCCCAGTCGGTGTCAATCAAATCAACCCCTGACAATGGTTGATGGCTGTCGTCGGTTTGTTCAGCTTCGATGTAACCTAATGTTTCGTTACTGAAGACGATGTTAGTGATGTGCAAGTTGTATTTCACTTGTGTCAAGATTTCTTCGCCTAACATTGCAAAGCCACCGTCACCACTCAAGCTGTAAACGTCTCGTTCTGGGAAGGCGAATTTAGCCGCGATGGAAGCGGGAACGCCATAGCCCATCGTTGCGTATTGGCCGGAAGTGGTCCATTTTTGATCGTCATGTAACTTCATCAACCGGGTGAAGTTGATATCAACGTTACCAACATCCAAGGCGTAAACTGCTTTATCACTGGCCAATTTGTTAATTTGGTCAAAGACGGGTTCGGGACGTAATGGGGTCGACGTATCGTTGTTGAAACTGTTGGTCCAATCGCGCCAGTTTTTTAAGTTAGCCATCGTTGCTTGATAGAATGGGGTTTCCGGTAAATCAGAACCCTTAGCAATCAAGGCTTTCAAAGCAGTTTTGGCATCGGCTAAAATGGCGACGTCGACTGGATGACGTTTGCCTAACTTTTCAGTATCCGCATCAATTTGAATGACTTTAGCGCCATGTTTGATTAAGAAAATACTGAATGGGGAGTCATTCCCAATCCAAAGGACGACGTCAGGGGAGAAGCCGGCTTCCACAGCGGGTTTTGAGCCGACCCGGCCGGTAACCCCTAAGTAATTGTCGTCTTCGTCGGGAACGATCCCTTTCCCAAGCATGGAAGAAACCAATGGCATCTTGAATTTCTTAGCTAGTTCGCTTAATTCCGCACCAGCATCTTTAGCACCTTGGCCAAAGTAAACGAGTGGGGCTTTCGCATCTTTAATTAAATCCCAAGCAGCGCTGATTTTTGCATCATCAGGGGTTGGATAGATGACTTCAGGCTTGTTGTCAGCGGTTGGGACGAAGTTGTCGTCAATTTCGGTCCAGCCCAAGTCCTTAGGAATGGTAATCACGGCCACGCCACGGTACTTGTAAGCTTGGCGAATCCCTTCGTCGATCATGCCAGGGATAGCTTTGGCACTCATTGCGGTCCGGTTCCAAACGGAAACATCATCGAAGATTGGTTCTTCATCCATAGCTTGGAAGAAGTCCAAGTTCATGCGTTTAGTTGGCACTTGCGCAACGATGGCGAGTAATGGCGTGTGGTCATGCTTGGCATCATACAAGCCGTTTAACAAATGCACGGCACCGGGGCCGGCTGAACCGAAAGTCACGCCGACTTTACCAGTCAACTTACCTTCAGCGGCGGCAGCTAAGGCGCCTGCTTCTTCGTGGCGAACTTGCACGAAGTTCAACGTTTCGCGCCGTTCATAAATTGCTTGCATCCCATCATCAAATGACCCACCTGGTAAACCATAAATGTTCTTTACGCCCCAGGCTTCAATAACCTTTAAACCAGCGGTAACTGCTTTAATTTTACTCATCACGATCACTCCTAAAATTCTGACATATCAGTACGTCCACGCCGAAAGCGCTTTAGTTTTTAGGTGCCAATAATGTCGTTTATATAAATTTATAATATTAAGATTGAACAACTAGAATCTCTGTCGCTCAACAGAAGTCATCATAGTCCCATCAAAAAGTTTATGCAAGCGCTTAATTTATTAATTTACCGTTAAAATTTCGCGCTAATATAGTTAGTTTTAATTTAAAAACTTTTTGAAAAAAGTTTGTTGATATACTTTCGTAATAAATCGTATTGCGTTTATGAATCATTGCTAACCCGCAACTTGTTCGGGATGCGGTGGTTGCGACTTTAAATAATGGCGGTTATTTAAAGGGGTCGATTCAAATGACGATAACGCGTTGGCGAAATCCCTTTCATTTTTTTGAAACGGGTATAGAAATTGGGCAAGTTGGCCCAACCAACTTCGGTCGCAATTTCAGCAACGGTCTTATCAGTATGACTGAGCAAGCGACAAGCAAGTTCTAAGCGCAAATCAGCGACTTTGTGTGAGAATGATTCGTGAAACAACTGTTGGCATAACCGCGAAAAATAAGCCGTCGAATAGCCAAAGTGGGTCGCCACTAATGTTAACGTCACCCGCTGTAAGTGCGCGTGCATAAATTTTAAAATGTCACCAGCTTGGGTAATGCGCGCATCGTCACCTTGTAAGGCCCGTTCCGTCAACTGGGATACGGTCAAATTCAAGGTTTGGCGGTGATGCCGCAAGAGTTCGGTATAAATCAATCCCACCAGCTGATTACTTTCAAATTGTAAATTTGCATCCGGCAGCGGCTTTTGCGTGGCTGCTAGGGCCGTTAAGTACAGGTGGACTAGTTGGGTCGGTAATTGTTGAAAAACTAAGTAACGTGATTGTTTCGTTTCTTCATGCATTAAGTCCGCCAGCAAGGGGTCCGAGTTCATAATGGCGAAATCGGCCGCCTCGGGGGTCGGTAAGATGAGTTCAGTATAGCGCAAGTGATTGTCATCACTCGCTTGAACGGCAACGTATTTACAGCGTCGCACTAAGACGATATCGTGGCGATGTAACCAGAGGGTCTGCTGATCCACTAGTAACGTCAGTGGCCCGAGGCATTCAATAATCATCATGTGCGAATAGTCTTTATTCGTCTGCATCGCCCGTGCCAGCGGCCAACCGTAGTTAGTTAGCGCTGGAATCGTGAGTGATTTGGGACTGTGGTAATATTTCAAAAGCCAACACCTCAACAAAGCAATGTCAAATAAACAACTGGATTAGGACAAATCGACCAAGTAAATCAACGGGATCGACCCGTTATAATTGTTAACGGTTACAAAATGTTAGTGACTCATTAACAAAATCGCTACCGGTGGCGGTTATTCATTTAATTTTATTATAGGTCTAAGTGAAACCAATAGAAAGTGTTAGGAAGAAATTGTTAGGTTAATTTTTACAATTTGGCGGTTGTTAGCATTAACCTGGGTCAGTATGGCGGTATTGGCTCCAATCCAATTATGACCAGCACATGGCTAAGCGGTGCACTTAGCGATAACACCAGTTGCGCGTCAACTTGGCAGGGTATCCCGGCAACCAATGCTCGGCTGCAAATGGTGGCGGGAGTAGTGCAGTTGGGGGACGACTACCAGTGGGGCGCGCCGCATAATTAAACATGATTATTAATTCACAAACTAAATAGTGATGGTTCCCGCTTGAACTAGCTGTGAAAACGGCTAGCGGTGGCGACCAGACAAAAAAATCGGCCATGAGAACACTCATGGGCGATTTTTTTGTCCATATAATAGGAAGAAAGTGAAAAACTACACTAGTAATCGTTGACCTTGAAGATGGCTGACTTAGTGGCGGACCACGGTTGATTGCCAAAATAATAATTTTTTAACGTGACCATGATATTTATATCGAAGCCAAACTGAAACGGGTTGGTTAGCGTCTTTTTTGAACGCAAAAAATAGTGTCGGTAATCATGATGTAATCGGGTGAATCTCAGTACTACCAAGGGGTGTCACGACATATTTAAATTGACACTAATTATCAATAATTTATCGAAGCATATATTCTTTTATATCAACGATGTTAACGGTTTTATTAACAATATTATCTTATAGAATCAAAAAGTTAACTTTACCTAACAAATATTTGCATAGCTGTTAATTATCCGATACAATGGGGTCGATGATAGGTAACCAAGATTAAACGGAGGACGTTTTTATGCTAACAGTAAAAAACCTCACCGTGGCTTACGATGACACACCAGTCTTTACTGATGTTGCCGTTAATTTTAACGCTGGCAAGATTACTGGAATCATTGGCCCCAACGGTGCAGGAAAATCAACTTTAATTAAAGCCATGCTTGGCTTGATTAAGGCGCAATCAGGAACAGTTTTATCAGATGGTCACGACTTAAAGCAACTGCAAAAACAAATTGCGTATGTTGAACAGCGCAAAGATTTGGATTTATCATTTCCAATTAGTGTTTTCGAAGTTGTTATGACCGGGACCTACGGCAAGTTAGGCTTGTTCCGTCAACCAGGCAAAGCGGCGCGCGATGCGAGTCGGGCGGCCTTAGAACAAGTGGATTTAGCGGAATTTGCAGATCGGCAAATTGGCCAACTTTCGGGTGGGCAATTACAACGGGTCTTCGTGGCACGGGCGATCGTGCAAGAAGCCCAAGTCATTATTTTGGATGAACCGTTTGTTGGGATTGACTTACAAAGTGAAACCGCCATTATGGCGATTTTGAAACAGTGGCGTGATGCGGGCAAGACGATTATTGTCGTGCATCATGACTTGAACAAAGTCTCCCATTATTTTGACGACTTAGTGATTTTAAATCACGGGATTATTGATTATGGTCCGGTCGATGACGTTTATACCGCTGATAATATTGAACGCACCTTTAGTGCAGATCTTTCGGCCGTATTATTTAGCCCAGCAGGAGGATCAAAAAAATGACGAGTATTATGAATTTCATTCACGCCTTAGGCCAGTACGATTTCTTACAAAGTGCCTTAATTGCGGCGATTATGGTCGGGGTAATGTCCGGCATTATTGGGAGCTTTATTATTTTACGGGGGATGTCGATGATGGGCGACGCCATTTCACATGCGGTCTTACCCGGGGTGGCGGTCGCCTATATGCTCGGCATCAACGTGTTAATTGGGGCCTCCATTTTCGGAATCTTAGCAGCTGGCCTGATTGGTTTTGTGGTCAGTCACAGTAAGATTAAAACGGATACGTCCATTGGGATTGTTTTTAGTGCCTTTTACGCTTTAGGTTTTATCCTAATTTCATTGGCCGAAAGTTCGACCAACTTGCATCATATCTTATTCGGGAACATTTTAGCCGTTAGTGATACTGATATTATGACGACGACCGTCATCTTAGGGTTAGTCATCTTATTCGTAGTGTTCTTCTATAAAGAACTATTGATTACGTCGTTTGATGCAACCTACGCGCAAACGTATGGCTTAAAAGTCCACATCTTACACTATGCGTTGATGTTTGTCTTGACGTTAGTGACGGTCTCTGCTTTACAAACCGTTGGGATTATCTTAGTGGTCGCGATGCTGATTACGCCTGCTGCGACCGCGTTCTTATGGACGGACCGCTTGGCGACGATGCTCGTCTTGTCAGCGTCAATCGGGGCGGTGGCTTCAGTGGTCGGCTTGTACTTCAGTTACACGTTGAACTGGGCATCCGGTCCGGCCATCGTCTTAGTAGCGGCGGTATTCTTTGGGATTTCATTCGTGATTTCACCCAAACAAGCGTTGTTTCCACGGCTATGGCACGGAACTAACGCCAAGAAGAAGCGGGTGATCGCATGAAAAAGAACCTCATTGCGGTCGTCGCGGTAGTTTTGATGATTAGTGGTGTGGCGATGTTTTTAAAGCAGCGCCAACAAGCATCCGCGAGTTCTTCAGCGAACACGACCGGTAAAATTCGGGTCGTCAGCACCAATTCAATTATCGACGATATGGTCAAAAATGTTGGCGGCGACAAAGTTGAAAATTACAGTATTGTTCAACGCGGGACCGACCCGCATGAATACGAACCACGTCCCGCTGATATTTCGGCAACTGCCGAAGCCGATGTCGTTTTTTACAACGGGTTGAACTTGGAAACCGGTGGTAATGGCTGGTTCAAAAAGTTAGTTAAGTCATCGAAAAAGAATTTTGGTAAAGAGGTCTTTGCCACCAGTGATGGCGTTAAAGTGAAATATTTAACGACGAATGTGGAAGAAGAAGATCCGCATGCGTGGTTAGACCTAGCTAATGGGATTCAATACGTGCAAAACATCAACAAAGTTCTGCAGAAAAAAGACCCAGCCAACGCGGAAACGTATCAACGCAATACGGATAAGTACGTGGCGAAGTTAACGAAGTTGCATGAAGAAGCCCAAACAAAATTCAGTAAAATTCCGAGTGACCAACGTTTGTTAGTGACATCGGAAGGGGCGTTCAAATACTTCTCCGCAGCTTATCATGTTAAGGCAGCCTACATTTGGGAAGTGAACACGGAATCTCAAGGGACCCCGGAACAAATGCGACACGCAGTTAAAGCGGTCAATGCTTCGAGTGTTAAGCATCTTTTCGTGGAATCTTCGGTCTCACCAAAGTCGATGCAAAAATTGTCACATGAAACCGGCGTCCCAATTGGCGCCACCATCTTTACCGATTCGTTAGCGGCCAAGGGGAAACCAGGGGACACGTACTACACGATGATGAAATGGAACTTAGATAAGATTCATGATGGCTTAGCAAAGTCATAAGCTAAATTGGCTATTTAAATTTGAATGATGTTTGAGAGTGGATGGTACGATGCGCATAGTATCAATTACTTGCTCTTAGGAATAATAAAAATCGTGCTTCATGACAATCTTCTTGACTGTCATGAAGCACGATTTTGTTATTATGCAGGCTGCGAGCTAAATTGCAATCAGTTTTTGAAGTAGATATACAATAATTAGTATGGATAGTCACCAGCGAGAAAGGCGTCCATATCAATCGTGACTTTAATAATTTGCTGATTGGCATCCAAATCCCAATCACTAGAATCTTGCGGGACTGGATATAGCTCGCCATCCAGCATGGTCCCAATAGCATCAATGGCTGCCACCCGCATCTCAGCCAAGGTATCGGCTTGCGTAACCATCCCGTGAATATTGGGCGAAGTCCCCACAAAGTAATGCCCGTCTGCATCATGGTACTCTGTGACGATAATCGGATAAGTTAGTGGTTGTGCCATTAGTGCCTCCTAGCATTCAGTTATTCAAGCCGCTTAGTCTTCTTGTTCAAACGTCAATTCACTCATCGACAATTCCAAGTCATCTAAAACTTCATTTTCACTTAAAAATTGGGCCCAAGCGGTGGGGGTTTGCTCGCGGGTGTGGGGGGCGATTTTGCCGTGAATATTGTCAATGACTTCGTCGAGCATTTTGTCAGCTTGGCGATTAATTTCGGCATCATTATACCGCCGAGCCGGCAGCCGTTCCATGTTCTTTTTTTGTAAAAATTCGGTGGCTTTATCCATAAAGATACTGACGACTTGTGAGTTGTCAGCTAAGTAGGTTTTTAAAGTTTCATTATCCATTTTTAGTTCCTCCTCGAGTACGTTTCTACTATAAACATAGCTTTAATCGGCGTCGCTTTCTAACGTCGAGTGTAAGACGTCCAATAATTTAATTTGGGCCGGCGTCAAAATGTGTGACGTGCGATAAACGATGCTCGTAATGAATTCCGGTTGTTCATCATCAAGTAATTCTAAGCGCACGACATCGCTACGGTAATGATCGACGACATTGGTCAAAAAGCCGACGCCAATGTTTTGGGCGATTAATTTCATCAAAACGTGTGTATCGTTTGAGCGGAAAACGATATTGGGGCGGAAGTGATTGCGGCGCGTTAAACGATTAAAAGCGGTGTTGTGCACGAAGTTGCTTGTGAAGAAGACGAAATTCTCGTGGCGCAGTTCACTGAAGTAAATGCGTTTCCGCTTCGCTAATGGATGATCTTTTGAGACAAAAATGCTAAATGGTTGCCGGTCGAACTCTTCTGCAAGCAGTGACCGATAGGAGAGGGGGTCGACGGAACCGAGCAAAGTCATGTCAACACGGCCATCCCGCACCGCATCGCGGAGCCAAATAGACCCGCCTTCGACCGTGGTGATGTTGGGCAATAACCCCGTTGCCGATAATTTAGCCGCCACCATTGGAAAATAGTGATTTTCGATAATCGGTGGCAACCCCAAAACAATTTGTTGTTCAGTTAAGTTATTAATTTCTTGATGCGAAATTTCTAGCTCCCGCAAAATGATTTCGGCGTGCTCGGCGAGTTGGGTACCACTCGGCGTCACCGTCAAAACGTTGTGAACACGGTCACGGATAATCAATTTGGCACCGAATTCTGCCTCTAAGCGTTTAATCGCCGTGGTGATTGTCGGTTGGCTGACATTAAAAAATTTAGCAACTTTTGAAAAGTTTTTTTGTAAAATTAATTGTTTAAAATATTCTAAATCTTTTGTATTCATTTTTTCTCCCATTAAATCAGGCTTTGTACCGACCTTATAAATTATATTTATATCTTAACATACATTTGACTATAAGATTTTACGGGGTCTAGACTGACGTATGTAAATTGATAAGCGCAAAGCTTTGACCAATCAAATCAAAATAAGTTAGCCTGTTACCTGCGCCACGGTTAATAATAATTTTGATTTGTTCACTTAACTAAGATAAAAAAATGGAGGAATTAATTATGACTCAAAATGCTGATACTATTTTAAATAACCCATTTTTAAACAAAGGCACTGCGTTCACTAAAGCTGAACGCCAAGCCCTGGGCTTAACTGGGACGTTACCAAGCAATGTGCAAACCATTGACGAACAAACCACCCAAGCCTACGCGCAATTCCAAAGCAAGGCGACCCGTTTAGAAAAGCGAATCTTCTTGATGAACTTGTTCAACGAAAACCGGACCTTGTTCTATCACTTGATGGACGAACACGTCGTTGAATTCATGCCAATCGTGTATGATCCAGTGGTCGCTGATTCAATCGAACAATATAATGAAATTTTCTTGGATCCCCAAAATGCAGCTTTCGTTTCCGTCGATGCGCCTGAAGACATCGAAGCAACTTTAAAAAACGCTGCTAGCGGCCGCGACATTCGTTTGGTCGTCGTTACCGATGCTGAAGGTATCTTAGGCATGGGTGACTGGGGTGTCAACGGTGTTGATATCGCCGTTGGTAAGTTGATGGTCTACACGGCGGCGGCCGGGATTGACCCTTCACAAGTGTTACCAGTAAGTATTGATGCTGGGACGAACAACCAAAAATTACTCGATGATCCATTGTACTTGGGGAACCGTCACAAGCGGGTTTACGGCGACCAATACTACGATGTCATCGACAAATTCGTCGAAGCTGAACAAAAATTATTCCCAGAATCATTATTACATTGGGAAGACTTTGGCCGTTCAAACGCCCAAGTTATCTTAGACAAGTACAAAGACAAGATTGCCACTTTCAACGATGACATCCAAGGAACTGGGATGGTTGTTTTAGCTGGTATCTTAGGTGCTTTGAACATTTCTAAGGAAAGCATCAAGGACCAAAAAATCTTATCATTCGGTGCTGGGACTGCCGGCATGGGGATTGCCAACCAAATCATGGATGAACTCATGCAAGCTGGTTTGACTGAAGAAGAAGCTAAGCAACACTTCTATGCGGTCGACAAGCAAGGGTTACTCTTTGACGATACCGAAGACTTAACGCCAGCCCAAAAGAACTTTACCCGTCAACGTAGCGAATTCAGCAATGCTGACGAATTAACGAACTTGGAAGCAGTCGTTAAAGCCGTTCACCCAACGGTTATGATTGGGACGTCAACGCAACCAGGGACATTTACGGAAAGCATCATCAAGGAAATGGCAGCGCACACTGATCGGCCAATTATCTTCCCATTGTCAAACCCAACCAAATTAGCCGAAGCTAAAGCGGAAGATTTGATCAAGTGGACGGATGGTCGCGCCTTAGTTGCGACTGGGATTCCCGCTGACGACGTTGAATACAAAGGTGTCACTTACCAAATCGGTCAAGGGAACAACGCCTTAATGTACCCCGGCTTAGGTTTCGGGTTAATCGCCTCAACCGCCAAAGTCTTGAACAGCGAAACGTTATCCGCTGCTTGCCATGCTTTAGGTGGGATTGTGGATACGAGCAAGCCTGGTGCGGCCGTATTACCACCAGTTTCCAAATTAACTGAATTTTCACAAACATTAGCTGAAATCGTGGCCCAAAGTGTTATCGATCAAAAGCTTAACAAAGAACCAATCAGCGATGCTAAAAAAGCTGTTGCTGACATGAAGTGGTTCCCAGAATACAAGACGATTAAGTAATTAGTGGTCGCATAAGAGAAGAAAAGAGCTCCAAAATAAGAGAGAACTAAAATTGTAGGAAGTGGGGATAAAAACTCATGAGTGTTTTATGGAATTCGATTCAAAGCGTCTTAGTGGTCGTTTTGATCATGGCATTAGGTTATATTTTACGGCAAACAGGCTGGTTCGACGACGCCTTTGGTGGGACCATCTCCAAATTCATCAAGAACATCGCCTTGCCGGCATCAATCTTCGTCTCCGTCTTAAGTAACTTAAAACGTAGTCAATTAGCGTCATTTTCGGGCTACTTGGGGTATGCATTCTTAGCCGTTATCATCGGCTATTTAATCGCCTTTTCGTTAGTTAAGTTAATGAAGGTGAAGCCTGGCCGTAAAGGGATCTTTATCAACGCCGTGGTTAACGCCAACACGATCTTCATTGGGTTACCTTTGAACGAAGCGTTGTTTGGTGACAAAGCGATGACTTACTTCTTGGTTTATTATATTGTTAACACCGTTTCAACTTGGGCATTTGGGGTCTTCTTGATTTCCAACGACGATCCAACGAAGCCTAAGGAAAAGACGCATAACAAGATTGACTGGAAGAAAGTTATCCCAATGCCATTAGTTGGGTTCATTGTGGCCTTGATCGTCTTACTTTTAAACATTCCAGTCTTAGATGTTAAGTTTGTGGATTCAACCTTAACGTATGTTGGGAACTTAGTAACCCCATTATCATTGATTTATATTGGGATTGTGTTATCCGACGCTGGTTTGAAGAGTATTCGCTTCGACCGCGACACGATTGTCGCCTTGTTAGGTCGCTTCATCTTGTCACCAATCGTCATGATCTTAGTCTTGATGGTTGCTGGTAACATGGGCGCTACCTTCCCAACCTTAGCGTCACAAACCTTGATTGTGCAATCAGCAACGCCAATGTTAGCCGTATTACCAATCTTAGCTAATGAAGCGCATGGGGATGTTAAATACGCCACCAACGTGGTTACGACGTCGACGGTCTTGTTCATCGTCGTGGTACCAATCTTGATGACTTTGATTCAATATATCTAAAATTATGATAGAATGATGAAATAATCACGCTGACCTAATCGCCAGCGTGATTTTTTTAATATGTGAATATTGTGAAATAGATTAATTTGTTCAAAATAACTAAACGGTCAAAATAGCTTTATGTAGGTGTTTTTATGAGAATTCTTAAAGAAAAACATGGTTTTACTTGACTATTTATGTGAAAATCAATAAAATTAACAACGTTATATTAATAAGAATTCGATTAGGAGGCAACTGTATGAAAGCATCACGGCGATTATTGATCAAAAAGCCGGTCAATCCAGCCAACTTTAATAAAGGCGGTTTGGCGAAAACCTTAAACGCCTTTAGCTTAACTATGATGGGGGTTGGGGCCATTGTCGGCTCGGGGATCTTTATAACGCCGGGGATTATCGCGGCTAAGTACGCCGGACCCGCCGCCATGTTGTCATTTGTCATCGCGGCAGTGGTTTGTTCGTTAGCGGCCTTATGTTACGCGGAGTTTTCATCAACGATCCCATTAGCAGGGAGTGCCTATACGTATGTTTACACCGTCTTTGGTGAATTTTTAGCCTGGATTTTAGGGTGGTCTTTAATTTCAGAATATTTATTTGCCGTCTCATCGGTGGCCGTGAGTTGGTCGTCGTATTTCCAAAATCTAATCAGTGGTTTTGGCATCAAGTTGCCCGCGTTTTTCCAAGCGGCCGCCGGGACTTCCGGTCAACCGCATGCCGGGTTTAACTTGATTGCGTTTATCGTCGTCTTGGCGATCTCGTTATTATTAGTCGGCGGCGTGCAAGAATCCGCCCGGGTCAATACGATTATGGTGATTGTCAAAATTTTAGTCATCGTGTTATTTATCGCGGTGGCCATCTTCTTCGTCAAACCAGCCAACTTCCATCCGTTCATGCCAAATGGGGTGCACGGGTTAGTCAAAGGGGCGTCACTGGCGTTTTATGCCTATATCGGGTTCGATGCCGTTTCCACCGCTTCAGAAGAAGTTAAAAATCCTAAGCGCGACATGCCGATTGGGATTATCGGGTCGTTAGTCGTAGCGTCAATCTTGTACGTGGCGATGGCCTGGGTCTTAGTCGGGGTCGTGCCTTACACGAAATTAAACGTTGGGGACCCGGTTGCTTATGCCTTAGCCGTCATCAATCAAAACTGGGCCGCGGGGATTGTCTCCTTAGGGGCCGTGGTCGGGATGACAACTGTCTTAATCGTGATGTTATACGGTGGGACGCGGTTGTTATTTGCCATCAGTCGGGACGGCTTACTACCAAAAGCGTTCCGGACGTTGAATCCATCAACGAAAGTCCCCGTTAAGAGTACATGGATTTTTGGAATTATCGCCAGCATCTTTGCCGCGGTCATTCCGTTAGATAAAATCGCGGAACTCGTTAATATTGGGACGTTGTTCGCCTTTGCCATGGTCTCCATCGGGGTCATCTTCTTACGTAAACATGAAACCTTACAACAAATTAACAGCTCGTTTAAAGTCCCATTTTATCCAGTATTACCAATCGTGTCGTTCTTAGCCTGCATCTACTTGATGCTCAACTTACAAGCCTTCACGTGGCACATGTTCGGGATTTGGCTAGCCATCGGAATTGTCATTTACTTCCTATACAGCTACCGCCATTCCCGCATTCGCCAAGGCCTTAAAGAACACGAAGCTGAATAACGTTTCGCCACCGTCGCTTTTGACGGTGGCTTTTTTGGTTGATTGGGTAGGCTTGCCGTTGTGATTCAGCAGCAATTCCAGTAGCCGTGGCGACCGGTTCGAGCCAAAAAGCTGTCTCGAACCTCACTTTGAAGCTCGGCCCAGCCCGCCAATCTTCAAAGATGTCGGTGGCGTAAGTCCGGCCAAAAGCATGCCGCACTAACGCCACTTGCACGGCAACTTCCATTGCTGCTGACTCACAACTGAATTGATCTCGTGATGAGTAAACGCGGCCCCGTTTTAATGAAATCGTGAAAGGCGTGATTAATTGGTATATCAGTGATATGGCTAAGCTCGGTCAATTGATTGTAAAAATAGGATTGCCGTTAAAGTGTTTTTTAAGCTGTGCCAGTTTATATGGATAATAGGGAAAAACTCAGTTAATCGAGATTCACCGATATTTGGAAGGCCCTCTCTAGAGCCAGCCTTATGCTAAGGTGTTCGATGAAAAAATGGCAATTTTCGAGATCGTGTTGTGCTGATTAGTCGGAATATTAGTACTGGATTAACTAGTTGATAAATATCATTACAATGAGAAAATCGTAATGTGAGCCGTTGTATTATAAGTGTGGGTAACCTGGGTGACTCGAAGCAACGTTGTGCCCACCATGTCGCAACGTTTTTCAAACTTTCTTAATATTGGTTATTGCAAAAATCAGTTATCAAAGTTTATAAAAATAGTAGCTGATATAAATGGCGTAACGTCCAAAATATGCTTGGCGTACCATTAGTATTTGAGAGGCAACGATTAACTTAAAAAAAGAACCATTTTTCCGCCGGAGGGCACGGCAATTAAAAAACAATCTAAGACGTATTAAAGTAGCACACGCGAACGGCACAATGGTATAATGGATTATTCAAAAAAGGTGAAGAAGAGTGGAGGTGGCGCGGATGCAACGACGGTCCAACGCCTATCATATTAGTGTGCTGGCGGTCTTGATGGCGATTATTATCGTCCAAAATGTCGTGCCGTTTTTTGGTTATATTCCGATTTCTGGGTTGAGTTTGACGACGATTCACGTTACCGTGATTGTGGCGGCCGTGGTGCTCGGGCCTAAAGATGGGGCGTTAGTTGGTGGTATGTGGGGTGTGATTGACTGGATTCGGGCGTTTGTCGCGCCGACCAGTGCCTTGGCACCGTATGTGTTTACGAATCCGCTCGTCTCAGTGGTGCCCCGGGTCCTGATTGGGGTCGTGGCGGGTTGGACGTTTATCTGGTGGCAACGCCGTGGTAAACAGATGTTAGGCTTAACGTTGGCCGGTATTGCTGGGTCGTTAACGAATACGATTTTGGTGCTCGGTTTGATTGGGACATTGTATGCCGATCGGGCGGCCGGGTTCTATAAAGTCGACTTGACGAAATTGATGCCATACTTGCTGACGATTGTTGGTATTAACGGGGTTCCTGAAGCTATTTTAGCGGGAATATTAGTACCGTTAATTGGGATGCCACTCCTGCGTTTTCAACGTAAAAATAAATAAAATGATAAAAAGCCCGTCAACGAAATTTTCGTTGGCGGGCTTTTTACTATTTAACGGCTTGAACTTGCTTCTGACTGATGATGACTTTATTGTGATATTTATCAACAATCGCCGGATCGTCAGACTTGAAAGTAATTAAATACGAATTCACGTAAACTTTCGCAATTTCACCGATGTAAGTTTTATCTTCTAAAACGAATTGAACGTGACTACCAATCTCCATGGGCCGACCTCTTCTCTGAAGCTGTCGTAAATATACCATGAAATCAGGTGTTCGCAAAGTCTTAAGCGTTTTTGTTGAAACGACGACGTAGGCTGACCCAAGCACCGGTTACTAAGGCCATCAAGCTGGCACCTAAAGCAGCGAACCATGATTGTGATTTTTCAGTTGTTTGTGGTAATACTTGGGCAGTTGTCGCGGCTTTAGCAGCAGTCGGCTTAGTTGTGTTCGTATCGGTGACAGCACTGACGCTTGCTTTGGCGGTGTCAACGTCAGCCGTATTAGTCGCAGCTAACAAATCATTAGTACTAGTTTGATAACGGGCACTAACTGGGGCAATTAAATCATCCGCAGTCGTGTGGTCGGTTAACAAGCTAGCAGTAACCACGGAACCACTTTGGTCATCAGTTACTAACGCATCGTTGTTGCTATCAATCAAATCATCAGCAGTTGTAACCACTGTGGATGTAGCGTTTGCTGAATTATTAGTAGCGCTTGTTCCAGTAGCCGTATTCGTGCTGCTCTTAGTAGTTGAACTAGTCTTACCAGTGGTATTCGTAGTTGTTTCACCAGTATCAACATCGGTAGCTTTGCTGCCATCAACGGTCGTTAAATCATCATTGGTTGCCGTTTGATTGCCATTGTTGCCAGTTGTTGTAGTACTACTGCTACCGTTAGTGGTGGTATCGCTTGTAGCGTTACCACTTTCAGCGGTAGCGCTTGAGCTATCAGTTGTGGTGGTATCACCAGTTGTCGTGGTCGTATTGCCACCATCGGTAGTTGGCACTTCGACGCCCGCAGCGGCTAAAGCTTCGGCTAAGAAGGCTTTGATGTGAGCGGTGTATTGTAAGATGGCATCGTTAGCAGATGCATGGCCACCAACTTGTCCAGGCAATAACCAGACCGTTTGTAAAGCTGACTTATTAGCTGCGGCCAATTCCAATGATTGGGTATATGGAATAAATTGGTCATCTTCGGTATGGATTAACATCAATGGGACTTGAACACCCGCGGCAGCGGCGACCCCAGAAACATCATCTAAACCAAAACCTTGTTTCGATTCTAATAAGCTGTTAACGGCGGCATAGACTTTATCAAATGGTAAGAGTGGCAAGCTGTCCGTTAATGAAGGTAAGCCTAATGCGACTAATTTAGCTGAAACCGCTGCGACGGCTTTCGCATACAGCGAGCTACCCAGTTCTTGTAACGTTGAATAGCCAGCATCCGCAATGACGGCTTTAACCGATTTGGATAATCCTGGTACCGAAGCAGCCTCAATCACGGTATCAGCGCCAAGTGATTGGCCGTAGAAGACGACTTCACTGTTGGCACCGTTACGGGCATCAACCATCTTGACCCAGTTTAACCAATCGTACTTATCTTGGTAGCCAAAAGTCATGTCGTTGCCATCACTTAAGAATTGGCCCCGTTGACTTGGCATCAAAATGTTGTAACCCATGTCGTACCAAATCTTCGAAACATAACCGATCCAGTCAGGCTTTTGGGTCCAACCTTGACCAATAACGACGGTCTTGGTTGAATTACCATTTTGGATATAAGTGGCCCGGACGAGTTTAGTGGCATCATTATATTCGGGGAGTTCCCAAGTTTCTTTGGTGACGTTGTTCCACCAAGTGACGGCTTCGGGATAGTAGGTTTGTGCGGCTTCACGGTCGGCGGCATAAGCGACGGGATCGAGACCTTCCCAGAAGTCAGAAACTGAGTAGCGGGTCGGGTCCAACATGGTCCGGAATTCGGATAAAGCTTCGGAACCCGAACCGGTAAAGATCATTTGATATAACAAGCTACCGACAACCTTGCTAGCAATCGTTGAAGGTAACTCTTTGAGGTTATTAATGGCAGTCGCTAATTTTTCTTTAGCTTTGTTAATGATGGCTTGCGATGCCGTACCGTCAGTTGCCGCTTTGTAAAGGGCGACAAAGTCAGCTAAATCAATGGTGACCGTCTTAGTAGAAGTTTGATTCGTTGATGAAACGGACTTCCAAGTAATGGCGTAAGGGCCCGTTTTTTCAACGGTGATGGTGCCTTGATTATCCAAAGTGGAATCATCAGTCGTATAAATGGGACCGTGGTCGCTAATTTGAACCCCCGTCAATTCGGAAACTAATGATGCCACGGCAGAGAGGGCCGCGTTGGAAGCAGCAACCGGATCAGTTGCTGCACTAGTGGCCGTAACGTCCAAGGCTTCAGCGACTGGGGTAGCCGCTTGTTGGTTATCGTTCGCCGTTAAATCATCGGCTAAGCCGGTCGTATCGGTCGTAGTTGCTGGTTGCGCAGCACTTTCGTTGGTCGTGTTTTCAGTGGCAGCCGCGTCAGCATTGGCGGCATCCCCTGCAGTATCAACCGCAGGCGTCGTCGTATCAGGCGTCACGTTGGTGGTATCGGTGGTTGTCGTCGTATCGGTCGTGGCGGTGTTGTTATCATTAGTGGTATCTGATGCAGCATTGGTCGAATCCTTGACCGTTGTGTCGGTGTCAGACGTCACAGCCGCGTTATTGTTGGCTGCATCACTAGTAGCGGTTTGCTTACCAGTGGTTTGGTCAGTCGTCGTGGTAGCGGGCGTCGTTTGATTGTCGCTGGCACTTTCGGCAGTCGCGGTACTCGTGCTGGTATTAGTATTAGTATTCGTATCGCTAGCAGTGTCCTGGTTATTAGTGGTGCCGTCAGTAGATTGGTTCGATGTATTGTCACTGGTATTGTTGCTATTGGCAGCTGGACTCGAAACATTGCTGCTTTCCGAAGTAGTACTAGTGGCACTAGCGGCTTGCGTTGGTGTTCCGGTTGCCACGTTCGCGGCAACCACAGCGGTGGTGGAAGTTGGCGCGGTTGATGTGACCGTGTCGGCTTGCGCATTCGTGGTTAATAAAAGTGAGGTGGAAACACTGGCGAGTGTGATCCCCGCATAAACCCAGTGTTTACCCGACTTAAACATCTTATATCGACCAATTTCTGGCTTCCCCGGTTGATTTTTTCGCATTTACTTACTCCTCTTAATAATTTATTCTATTTTGCATTATGAATATACCATGTACAAAATGGTTTAGTAGCTTTTACTAATATAATTGTGACTAAATTGTGAAGGAATCAAAGTACGGGGGTATTGGTTTATAATATAAAATAAGTTAAACGGACCTGACCGGTAACTAACCTTGATGGAATCAATAAGTAAGCCCTTTTTTAATAGCGGCTTGATTGTGCAGTAATGGGCATGCTGACGAAATAAATCGGAAACTATATCAATCTATTTAACCTTAATGTCACTTTACAAACTGGTAAAACAGTTAGAAATCGGCCTTGAAAATTAGGGTGTTTGACTATTTTAGGAATAAAAGTTGAGATTGATTGAATTTTCACTTATCAGTTGATATGATAAAGATGAATTATTGGTGGCGCTTACGGGGGTCATTAAACAGTTTAATAAAAAAGGGGGGACCATTTATGAATCTCGGATTAAGTATTTTATCCTTGGCGCGGTTCCAATTTGCGATGACCACAGTGTTTCATTTCTTCTTTGTGCCATTATCAATCGGTTTAGCTTTCGTTGTTGCAATTATGGAAACGAACTATGTCATCAAAAAAGATGTCATGTATAAACATATGGCGCAGTTTTGGGGCCGGATTTTCCTACTTAGCTTCGCAGTGGGGGTCGTGACAGGGATTATTCAAGAATTCCAATTTGGGATGAATTGGTCTGATTATTCACGCTTCATGGGTGACATTTTCGGGGCACCATTGGCGATTGAAGCCTTAGTTGCCTTCTTTATGGAATCCACATTTATTGGGTTATGGATGTTCGGTTGGGACCGGTTTAACGCCGGTATCCACTGTGCGTTCATCTGGTTAACTTCCATTGGGACGATGATTTCGGCGATGTGGATCTTAGCCGCTAACAGTTTCATGCAAAACCCAGTGGGCTTTATGATTAATGCCAAAACGGGTCGCGCACAAATGACGAGTTTTAGCGCTGTCATTAAAAACCCACAACTGTGGTACGAATTACCACACGTTTTGTTTGGGGCGTTTGTGACTGGTTCGTTTGTTGTTGCCGGGATGGCGGCTTTCGCGTTACTCAAAAAACGCAATGTGCAGTTCTTCCGAAAGTCACTCAAAGTTAGCTTGATTGTTGGTTTATTAGCAACCATCGGTGTTGTTGGCATGGGGGACTTACAAACGCGTTACATCATTAAAGAACAACCAATGAAGTTTGCCGCGACTGAAGGGTTATACAAAGACTCCGGTTCACCGGCGGCTTGGTCGGTGATTGAGAGTATGGATACGAAGAATCACAAGAGCAATTGGTCCATTGATGTCCCATACGTCTTGGATATTTTGAGTTATCACAAGTTATCAGGGAACGTTAAGGGTCAAAATACCTTGAACAAAGAATTACATGCCAAATACGATAAGAAGTTTTGTAAAGATATGAATTACTACGTCCCAGCTAAGACCTTGTTCTGGAGTTTCCGGGTCATGGCAATTTCTGGTGGCCTGTTCGCCTTGATTGCCATTGTAGGGTTGATCTTCAACCGGGCTAGTTCTGATTTGATTATCCGACAACGGTGGTTCTTATGGGTCTTAGGGATTTGTACCTTCCTGCCATTTGCTGCTAATACTGCCGGCTGGTTCATTACTGAATTAGGCCGTTACCCATGGGTCGTTTATGGGTTATTAACGATTGCCGATGCCGTTTCACCAAACGTCAGTGTCGCGTCGTTACTCATTTCAAATATTGTTTACTTCTGCTTATTCAGTGGTTTAGGGGTCGTCATGATTGTCTTATCACGGCGTGCCTTGCATCATGGTCCGGACGACTTATTACAAGCCACCGACGATGCACCATATGACCCTTACGGTAAGGGGGCGTTCAGTCATGAGTAACTTACAATTTTTATGGTTTGTGTTAGTTGGCGTGTTATTTAGCGGTTTCTTCTTCCTCGAAGGCTTTGACTTCGGGGTGGGGATGACCATCAAGAGTTTGGCGCAAACGCGGCAAGAACGCGATGTTGTGATTCATACGATTGGCCCGCACTGGGATGCCAATGAAGTGTGGTTAATCACGGCTGGTGGCGCGATGTTCGCCTCGTTTCCAATGTGGTACGCGAGCTTGTTCTCTGGTTTTTATCTCATCTTGTTATTGATCTTAGTGGCCTTGATTATGCGGGGCGTCTCGTTTGAATTCCGTAGTCGGATGGAAAGCGAAAGTGGTCGTAACTTCTGGGAATGGGCGGCTGCCTTAGGGAGTTTCTTCGCCGCGTTCTTATTTGGAATGATGTTTACCGCCATGGTCAAAGGGATGCCGATTAACGCGAACGGCGATATGACGGCACATTTCACGGATTACGTTAACTTGTTCTCAATCGTTGGTGGGGTTGCAGTGACGTTACTCTGCTACTTACACGGCTTGAACTTTATTCGTCTAAAGACCACCGGAACGTTACGGGCCCGCGCCTTACAATGGGCGAAACCATTATATTGGGTCTTGTTTGCCGGCGAAGTCGTCTTTGCTATCTTGTTGTTCTTCAACACGGATTTCTTCACCAAGAAACCAGTTTCGACCACAATTTTGGTCGTTGCCTTAGTAGTCTTAACTGTTTTGGCAACTTGGGGCGTCTATGGTAATCATGAATGGCTCTCATTCATTAGCAGTGGCTTGTCCTTAATCGATGTCGTCGTCTTGTTGTTCAATGGCTTGTTCCCACGGGTTATGGTGGCCAACAATGCGGCTAACAGCATCTTAATTAAGAATGCGTCCAATTCACCATACACGTTACATTTGATGACGGTCATTTCGTTATCCGTCTTACCAATTATGTTAATCTACTTCATTTGGAGCTATTGGGTCTTTTACAAACGCTTGGCGTCGTAAAAAAGACACGTTACCACCCCTAATTAGTTAACGTGGTGGTACAATAAATTTAATAGCACAAAACGGGTCGTGACTTGGCCGAGTGCCAGAGTCACGGCCCGTTTTAGTTTAATTTTTAACAGGGAGGGGACGGTTGCATGTTTGATCCGGCTTTATTCAAATTACCGGGCATGCGTAAATTGGCCGTTTGGCTGAGCATTTTAGCAGTCATTGAAGGCTTGTGTATTATTGCCCAAGCATATTATTTATCGGTCGCCATTGTCGGGTTATGGCATTTACACGCGTTAAACACGATTGTGCGACCAATGTTGTTGTTTGCCTTAGCCTGGGTAGGGCGGCAACTATTAGTCGTCGTCAAGAATCGGTTGATGTATCCGATCGTCGAAAAAACATCGGGCGATATGCGCCGCCAAGTGATGCAAAAGTTGTATCAACTCGGGCCCAGTTATGTCGCCAAGACCGGGACCGGGAATGTCGTAACGACGGCCTTAGAAGGTATCGATAAAGTTCAGACTTACCTCATGTTCGTCGTCATTAAAGTCATTGATATGATGGTTATTCCGTGGGTCATTTTAATTTATATCGCATTTTTGCGGTGGCGCGAAGCGTTATTCTTATTAGCTATTTTTCCTTTAATCATCGTTTTCATGATTATTTTAGGCTATGCGGCGCAAGCTAAGGCTGACCGGCAATATGTGGGTTATCAACGCATGTCCAATCATTTTGTCGATACGTTACGGGGCTTACCGACGTTGAAGCAATTAGGACTGAGTAAACGCTACGCTGAAAATGTTTATCAAGTCAGCGAAGGTTATCGTAAACAAACGATGGCAGTCATTAAGATCGCGATGCTCTCGACATTTGCTCTGGACTTCTTTACGACTTTGTCGATTGCCGTGGTTGCGGTTTTTCTTGGCTTCGGCTTAGTTGACGGGACGATTGGATTATTACCGGCATTAGTGATTTTAGTGCTTTCACCAGATTACTTCTTACCGTTGCGGACATTTGCCAATGATTACCATGCGACTTTAAATGGTAAAAATGCGTTTGCCGATGTCCAAAAAATGTTAGCGCTGCCGGTACCAACGGAGCGACTACAATTAGGTGAACAACCGCTCAACTGGCGAGCCGATAGTGACTTACAACTGACCAACGTTAATTTCAGTTATGATGGCAATCAGCTTGCGCTTAAAGACTTAAATATTACGGCGCACGGGTACCAACGGATTGGCATTATCGGGGCCTCTGGTTCTGGTAAATCCACCCTAATTAACTTGCTAGGGGGCTTTTTGTCGCCGGCCGTGGACGATGGGACGATTGCGGTCAATGGTCAAACCGTCTCACATTTGAGCCAACAGGCGTGGCAACAAAGTTACTTTTATATTCCGCAAAATCCGTACTTGTTCCATGCGACCTTAGCGGAAAATATCGCGTTTTATCAACCTGAGGCGGGCTTGAGTGCGATTGGCCAAGCTGCTGAAAAAGCTGGTTTAACGGCCTGGATTCAGACGTTACCGGATGGCTTGAATACGAAGATTGGGGAAGGGTCCCGCGGCGTATCCGGGGGCCAAGCGCAACGAATCGCGTTAGCGCGGGCCTTTCTGGATGACTCGCGGAAAATCTTATTATTCGACGAACCGACCGCTCATTTGGATATCGAAACGGAAGCCGAATTGAAACAAACGATTTTGCCCGTTTTAGATGATCACTTAGTCTTCTTTGCGACCCACCGGCTCCACTGGATCAATCAGATGGATTACGTGCTCGTGATGGACCACGGTCAAATCGTGGAACAAGGCACGCCGGCCGAACTGGCAGCCCACAATGGTGCCTACGTTCGGTTACGTGATGAAATGGTAGGTGCAATCTAATGAAAGACTTTTTTGGCACATTTAAACACGATACTTGGGTCATGCCTTACTTGCGTAAATATAAAAAGTTACTCGCGTTGACCTTGTTTTTAGGCTTGATGACCTTTTTCTGTGGGTCAGCGTTGATGTTTAACTCCGGCTATTTGATTAGTAAAGCCGCCCGGCATCCTTACAACATTTTGATGATTTACGTACCGATTGTCCTGACGCGAGCCTTTGGGATTGGCCGCCCAGCATTCCGATATGCGGAACGGATTACGAGTCACAACTGGGTCTTACGCATCGTTTCTGATTTTCGGAAGAAACTGTATCAAGCAGTGGAAAAACACGCGGTCGCGATTCGGCAAAATTTTCAAACGGGGGATGTCTTAAGCATTTTAGCCGATGATATCGACCATATTGAAAACTTGTATTTGCGGACGGTTTTTCCCACAGTTATAGCGTTACTGATGTACTTGATTATTATCCTGGCGCTCGGTTACTTTAGTTGGTGGTTTGGGCTGTTGATGTTATTGATGCTAGGCTTAGTGGTGATTGTAATGCCACTGTGGTCGGTGTTGATTAACGGCGCGCGTGAAACGCAAAGTCGGCAAATTCAACAGACGTTTTATACCCAGCTGACCGATGCCGTCATGGGTTTAGGGGATTGGTTAATTTCCGGTCGGCAAAAAGACTTCACCGACCGTCAAGACCAGCCAATCGACGCAATTGCCAAGTTGCGCCGGCGCGACCATCAATTTCAGTGGTGGCGTGATTTTACCATTCAAATTATCTTTGGCGTGATTTGTTTGGCGTTACTCGTATGGAGTAGCTTTTATTGGACGAGTGACAAAGCTAGTGCCAACTGGATTGCGGCCTTTGTCTTATCGGTTTTTCCATTAGTTGATGCGTTTCAGTCCGTCAGCCAAGGGGTCAGTGAATGGCCTAGTTACCAACGTTCTATCAAACGTGTCAATGACCTCGATACGACGCCGACCGATGAAACGGACCAAACGGTGTTGACCGAAGACTTTAACGTGCTGCGGGTCGCTGATTTGGATTTCCAATATACCGACACGAGTCGCCAAATCTTTAAGCAATTGAATTTGACCTTGCAAGCTGGCGAAAAGCTCGCATTATTAGGACCATCGGGAACGGGGAAGAGTACGCTGTTAAAACTCATTCTCGGTGACTTACAGCCAACTAACGGTACGGTCCAGTTAAATGACGTGCCCGTCAGCCGGTTACAAAATGAACGGGCCCAGTTATTCGGCGTTCTGGACCAACAACCATACTTGTTTAATACGTCGATTATGAATAATGTCCGGATGGGGAACGAAGAAGCCACCGACGACCAAGTCAAAGCAGCGTTAAAGGCCGTTGAACTGGAACCGTTAATCACGGCATTGCCGGATGGTTATGAAACGGTCGTTGAAGAAGGTGGCGCGCGTTTTTCTGGTGGTGAGCGCCAACGGATTGCGTTAGCCCGCATTTTGTTACAAGATGCACCCATTATTATTTTGGACGAACCCACTGTTAGTTTGGACCCCATTACGGAAGCACACCTGTTACAAACGGTCTTCCGCGTTCTAAACGACAAGACGATCCTCTGGGTCACGCACCATTTGGCCGGCATCAACAACGTCGACCAAGTCCGCTTCCTAGAAGACGGTCAATTCGACATGGCCGGCACGCCGCAAGACCTCTACGCCACGGCGCCGCGGTTCAAACGGTTATACGATTTGGACCAAGGACAAGAAGATTAGTTGTTAACTGTTGCCGCTGACGCCCAACTAAACTGGTGCTTTAATCAAAATGGGATGATGCCAATTTCTTGGTACTATCATTTTTGCTAGATGTTAGGTAAGGTGCTCATTGCATTGTCTCAATAGCCAATTCTGAGATGGAATTTTCCAAGATATCGGTGGTTTACATTACTATTGACCCACAACTAAATTAACGGTTATAAAAATCGGCTCCGCTACGTATCGTTGTACGTTGTAGCGGAGTCGATTTTGTTGTTACGGGTAATTTCAGGTTACTCGCTGTGTTGTACCATTGGTGGGGGCGTAGTTGCCAACGGTTAAGCCATCCTAGTTTGTGAAATATTAATATTGGTTATGCTGCACTGAATGTTTATAACGCATAAATATTAGTGGAATTTGCAACTTTCCTACATTCGGGGAAGATAAACTAATGCTAGTTAATAATCTGATAAGCAGCATTAGTTCATTTTTTGCTGGGCATTCAGTTGTACTTAAGCTGAATTAAGCAGTTGGTTGACCGTAATGGAATTGTCCCTGGACGATGGAATTACAGTCAACCAACTGCGGTAACAACCACAAAAAAGCCCGCAGTAGCGCACCGCGGGCTGAAAATAATTAATGATTGCGAACTAATAATTGGGTCACTAAGCTGCGTAACGTTTGTTGCGTGCTGCCGGCTGGGAGCCGGTTGATGAGGGTTAAGGCTTGTTGCGTGTAATCAGTGGCTAGTTGTTGGGCTTTGGTCACGCCGCCTAAGGCAATGACTTGGTCGCGGATGTTGAGCAACTCCGCGTTAGAAATCACCATACCGGGCATCGGTAATAGCTTGGCTAAGGTGGGGTCGCTTTGGAGTGCATAAATCAGTGGTAATGAATAAACGCCATCCTTTAAGTCGGTCAAGACCGGCTTATGGGTGATTTCTTCGTCACCGGTATAGTCGAGAATGTCGTCTAACATCTGATAAGCTAAACCCATCCGATTGCCAATTTGCCGCGCTAACTTCGCGATTTCGGCGGAAGCTCCGGCTAAATGGGCGCCTTGCTCACAGCTTAAACTGAACAAGCAGGCGGTTTTGCCCGCAGCGACATTTAAGTAGTCACTTAAAGTCGTCGTGGGTTTAAAGTTGTGGGCCATTTGATCGAGTTCGCCTTGCAAAATTGCGCGCATCGCCGCGGTGTTGACTTTCACGTCAGCCGGCGTTTTCGCCGCAATTAAGACTTGGTCGAAGTAACACGTAAATAACAAGTCGCCAGCGTAAATCGCGTTGCGTTGGCCGTAATCTTGATGAATCGTCGTGACGTGGCGGCGTTCCTTAGCTTCGTCAATGACGTCATCATGAATCAAAGTCGCGACGTGCAAAAGTTCCATCGCGGCCGCCCCCGCCTGTAAGCGCACTGGATCTTGTTCTGCCCCGAATTGGCTAAACAAGTAGAAGAAACCGGGGCGTAAAAACTTGCCACCGGCCGCTAACAGCTGATGGACCCGGTCATTGATGGCCGCGTTATCTATTTTGACGTTGGCCATTAAGTATGGTTTAAGCGCTGCCAATTGCGCGTGGACCGGTGTATCTGGTTGCCAAATCGTTTGAATCATCGCATTTCACCCCGTTATGCCTAAAATCATTTTAGTGAACCCAGCCAATTGTGCAGTGGTTCAACTTGCAGGCTGGCGAAAACTAAAATACAATTAATTTAAAGGTACAAATAACTCGAAAGCTTGTCAAACAAAAAGGGGGAGTTATTTTTTGAAACCGAAAGTTTTTCTGGAATTTGTGGAAATCAAGTCGTTGATTGCGAGTGTCTTGCCGTTTGTGCTCGGTAGTTTGTACGCGGTCTATAATTATCACCAATTACATTTAGGTTATTTGCTATTGTTCTTTATTGCGTCATCTTTATTTCACATGGCGACTAATGCCAATGATAATTACCAAGATTTTATTCACGCGCCGCGCAATCACGATAACCAAGAATTTTTGGAAGAAACCAATGTCGTCGGCGTCAACCAAATTTCAATCAGCCAAGCACGGTTGTTGACGTTTGGCTTGGCCGGCGTTTCGCTGGTGATTGGTTTGTGGTTAGTCACGAAAACGGGGTTACCATTACTATGGATGGGAATCTACTCGTATGCGGTTGGCTATTTTTATGCCGGCGGACCCAAACCCATTTCCAGTGGGCCATTTGGCGAATTCTTCTCCGGTTTTACGATGGGGTTTATGATCTTTTGGATTTCGGTGTACATCAACACTTTCGACCGGGTGCCCATCACGTGGCAAAATACTGGCGAAGTGTTAATTGCCTCGGGATTGGCCATCTTCGCGATTGCCAACATTATGCTAGCCAACAATATTTGTGACATGGACGAAGATATCGCATTGGGACGCCACACGATTTTATATTATTTAGGTAAACCAGTGATGTTACAAGTCTTTGCCTGGAGCTACATTGCCGGTTACGTTTGTTTAATGGTCGCGGTTTGGTTGGGGGTCTTACCAAAATTCAGCTTGTTGACGTTAATCAGTGTGATTCCAGTGCTAAAAAATACCCACCTATTTTTACAAAAACAAGTTAAACGGGAGACTTTCATCTTAGCTATCAAAAACGCTACAATCATTTGTTTGTCGTTTATCGTTTTCATGGGCTTAGGACTAGTATTTCATTAGGGCCATAGCGAAATTAAAAAAGCAGCTGGTTCCCTCAATTGGGAGCAGCTGCTTTTTAGGTTGCCAGCCTGATTAACTCAGCCTGGTTAGTTAATTTTCGAAGGGATAGCGATAGTCCCATTGTTGCCGGGCGGCCGTCATGACATCCATAACATCGGCGGTTTTGACGATGCTCGTATTCGGCAATTGACCGGCGACCATTTGTTGCATATCGGCAATTTCATAGTTCATAGCGTTCTTAGCGTCACCGGCCTTGATAATCTCGGTGTGACCGGCGCTGTCGGTGAATAGCGCTTGGTCAGCGCGGGGGTACGTGTCAATGGTGAAGTAGCCGTTTTCGTAAGCCACAATCCCTTGTTTGGGCATTTTAGCGCGGAACGTCAAGGCGACGGTGGCCAATTCATCGTTCGCATTGCGTAACGTAATCGTTTCAGCTTCATCCACGCCACTTGCGAAGCGATGCATCGTGGTGCCGGTGATGTAAGGTTTGGCGGTCAAAAATTCGCGAACAAAGGCCAGCGCGTAAACGCCAATATCAAGTAAGGCGCCACCAGCTAATTTAGGATTGAAGAAGCGGTTCGTAGCATCGGGTTCTTTGAAACTCCCAAAACTCGCCTGGACCATCTTCAAGTCGCCTAATTCACGTTCGGCTGCCAATTCATGGAGCTTGGCATATAACGGCATGTGATACAGGGTCATGGCTTCGGCCAATACCAAATGCCGCGCCCGCGCTTCCTCACGAGCGATATTTAATTCAGTACTGGACATCGTAATCGCCTTTTCACTTAAAACGTGTTTGCCGGCGCGTAACGCGGGGACAATCGTGTCCAAGTGGAAGTTGTGTGGCGTGGCCACATAGACGATGTTGATTTCAGGATCAGCTAGCATGGTGTCTAAATCACCATAGGCTTTTGGAATATCATGTTCTTTCGCAAAGGCATCGGCCTTAGCTTGTGAGCGTGAGCAGACGGCATAAATTTCACCATCAGGTTGGTCAAAATATTTAACAAAGCTATGGGCGATATTGCCGAGACCGACAATTGCCCAACGATTAGGTTTCGTCATGCAAAAACACTCCTTTTAACGCTAAATAGCGGAACTATTTTTATTTTAGCAAAAAGTTGTGGAAAATGATGGTTCTTACCGTTTTATTTTAGGCAAAAAGTCGGTAGAATAAGAGCAACTCGATTAGGAAAGTGGGGATTCCATGGCCAAAAAGCGGCGCCGGACGCGGCGTAAAAAAGCGGTAAGTAAAGGGTTCATGACGCGCAATGGGCGTATTCAATGGCTCAATGTGGTCGTCGTGTTCGCTTTAATGGCGGGCTTAGTGTGGGTCATCCAACGCAACTGGCCCCGGACTGCCAAAGCCGTCCCACCGACCACGGTCAATACGCATAGCGGGTTTATCAAAAAAGTGGCCCCCGCCGCCCAGCAAATGCAGACCAAATATCACGTGTTAGCGAGCATTACGTTAAGTCAGGCGATTTTGGAATCAGACTGGGGCCAAAGTGCCAATGCGCGCCAAAATAATAATTTGTTTGGTGTGAAAGCGAGTGCCAATCAACGTGGCAAAATGATGCTGACGAGTGAATATTACGATGGTAAATATCAAAAAGTGAAACAACGCTTTGTCGTTTACGACTCGTGGCAGGCCTCAATTGTCGGGCATGCTAAAACGCTAGCAAATGGCACTACTTGGGATAGTAACCATTATGCGGCCGTGATTGCGGCCAAAAATTATCGAACGGCCGCTAAGGCGTTGCAGGCCGCTGGATATGCGACAGATCCAAGTTATGCGCAAAAATTAATTAATATCATTCAAAAATATGACTTACAACGGTATGATAGAAAGTAAGTATTTGGATGTTAACGAAGCAATTATCAGGAGGACACTATGCGAGAACTTGAAGAACGTATTTTAAAAGATGGTCGGGTCTTACCTGGCGAAGTATTGAAGGTCGATGGCTTTTTAAACCATCAAATTGACCCCGATTTAATGTTTGCCATGGGGTCAGAATTTGCGCATTTATTCCGTGAAACCGGCGTGACTAAGATTTTGACGGTCGAATCATCCGGGATTGCCCCCGCGGTGATGACCGGGTTACAGCTCCACGTTCCCGTGGTTTTTGCTCGTAAACACAAGTCGGTGACGTTAATTGACGACTTATATACTGCGGAAGTTTATTCTTACACAAAAAAAACGTCCAATCATATTTCGATTTCCAAGAAATTTTTGGATGCAGATGATAAAGTATTAATTATCGACGACTTTTTGGCGAATGGCCAAGCAGTGCAAGGCTTATTCGACATCGCTGACCAAGCAAAATGTGAAATTGCGGGTGTCGGTATTGTGATTGAAAAAGTCTTCCAGACGGGTCACCAATTAATTGCCGACCGTGGTGTCCGGCTAGAATCCTTGGCACAAATCACCTCATTTGACGATGACCGGGTCCACTTTGCGTCAGAACAAACGGACTAAAAAAGAAAGCTGGCGGGGCCATGCAAATTAAGATGTTAGTTCTCATATTTGTGATTAATTTTGCCTATATTACATTAAATACGTTGCGCTTTTTATTAGTGATGCGTGGGTATCGGTATTTTGCGGCAATTACAAGTGTCGTGGAAATAACCATCTATGTGCTCGGGCTGTCGCTAGTATTAAATCGGTTAGATAAGCCCATTAATCTAGTAGTTTACGCGCTTGGTTATGGGGTCGGTGTGTACGTTGGGATGGTCTTAGAAGATAAGATGGCGCTAGGTTATACGATGATCTCGGTGATTTTGCCGGATCCGAAGTCGACCTTACCAGGCGTTTTGCGGAGCAATGGGTTTGGGGTCACGCAACATGTGGCCTATGGTTTGGAAGGCGAACGCCTGGAGCTAGAAATTTTAGCCCCCCGTAAAAACGAACGGCACTTATATGATTTGATAAAAACCGAAGCGCCGAACGCGTTCGTCATTGCTTACGAACCACGCTATATTTCTGGTGGTTTTTGGATAAAACATGTTAAGCGCCGGAATGCGCGGCGTAAAAAGTAAGTCACACTTGCATGCAAGTCGTGCACAACGTATGATTATTATCGGATAAGTAATCCGGAAAATCGTTTAATTTTTATTATTGACAAGAAAGTAGGGACGGATGTGGACAACTCGGTTTTAAATCCAGGTGGTACTCTCGGCATCATTGGTAACAGTACTAATGGGGTCGCCTTAGTAATTGCCGCGCGCAATGCTGGCATTAATGTCGGGGTTTACGGTGATAACGAAAATACGGAGACCATGGAACTGGCAGATTTTCGTGTTGTCGGAGCCCTCAATGATCAACAACAGTTACAAAATTTTGCGGAACGCTGTGACGTCGTGACTTATGAATCAGAAACGATCGACGCGTCAGTCGTGAACTTTATTGCAAGCAAGACGCGGGTCCCGCAAGGCGCCGACGCCTTAGAAATTATGCAAGACCGTTCCCTCGAACGGGCCTTCTTTAGCCAACTCAACTTAAACGTGGCGCCTTCCGCGACCATTGTGAGTTTGGATGATGTCTATCAATCAATCGGTTCGATTGGTTACCCAAGTATTTTGAAGCCAATTCAAAAAGGTCTCGGCCAAAATCGTCAGTTAGAAATCAAGACGCAGACGGATATCGTCAAAGCGGCTGATTTGTTAGACTGGGGGACCTACTTACTCGAATCGTTAATTCCATTCGATAAGGAATTATCCGTAATCGTCGCTAAAAATGACAACGCTACGGAATTTTTTCCAATCGTCGAAAATCGGTATCGCAATCATGAATTAATGGCGACGATTGCCCCAGCGCAAATCGACCAAGCGGTTAGTGATGAAATTTTACGAATTACGAAACAAATTAGTGATAATTTAATTTATACCGGGGTCTTTGAAGTCGCCTTCTTCTTGACCCAGAGTGGTAACTTGTATGTTAAACGGATTGTCCCCGCGATGCATCAAGCCGGGTATGTCTTTGACCGGGCCACGAATATTAGTATGGCAGAACAACACTTGCGGGCGATTGCGGGCTTACCGTTGACCCCCGTTAAGCAATTGCTGCCCGTTGTCGCGGTCTACTTTACGCCGGCTCAAGTGACGGGCGTCAAGACGCAATGGCAACTCAAGCCGAACTGGTACTTTAACTTCTATCACCGCACGATGCTCCAAGCGGAAAAAGCACCGATCGCCGGCCACGTGTTGGTTGAAGCTGATACAGTCAAAGAAGCCTTGGATCAGATTGATGATACGGCGCTTTGGCGGCTCAATCCGGTTGCCCCAATTGAGGACAACCCGGATAGTGACGCAAACTAGTGTCAAAATCACGAAATAATTTTAAATAAGTGCAAATAGTCGTGGCGACCGTGCTGTCCCGCGGCTATTTTTGTGAGGCCATTTTAGTTAATAAAAACTTAGCAAAAATTTTCCACTTTTAACGATGCGAACGTGTGTTTGCGATGGCTTTTTGGTAAAATGATAACGACCCACTCGGATGACGGGTGGTGGCGCAATTAAAATGGGGTGTCAGGCCGGTGGTTTCGCAAGCTAACCGGCGTGAAACCAACTATGAAATTTGCTATAATATTGAGTGACTGATTTTAGAAAGGGTGGCGAACAGCGTGTCGAAGGAAAGCCTACTGGCAGGAATGAATGACAAGCAACAAGAAGCCGTATTAGACACAGAAGGACCGCTACTAATTATGGCCGGGGCCGGCTCTGGGAAGACCCGAGTTTTGACGCACCGGGTAGCATATTTGATTGAAGAAAAAGGGGTTAATCCCTGGAACGTGTTAGCAATCACGTTTACGAACAAGGCTGCGCGCGAAATGCGTGAACGGGTTGGCAACTTATTGGGCGAAGATGCCCGCGATGTGTGGGTCTCGACGTTCCATGCGTTGTGTGTCCGGATTTTACGACGCGACATTGAAAAGATTGGTTATAACCGGGCCTTTACGATTGCCGGGACGAGTGAACAACGGACGTTAGTTAAACGGATCTTGAACGAACAAAATATTGATTCGAAAAAGTTCGATCCCCGGTCACTCTTATCCGCCATCTCGAATGCGAAGAATGATTTGCAGACGCCAGCAATGTATAAAGAGTCGGCGGCTAGCCCGTTTGAAAGTGTTGTGGCTGACGTATACACCCAATATCAACGTGAACTCGCCGCAGACCAAGCCGTTGATTTTGATGACTTGATCATGTTGACGATTCAATTGTTCAAAAAAGACCCGGAAACGTTAGCTTGGTATCAAAATAAATTCCACTACATTCATGTGGATGAATATCAAGATACTAATAACGCCCAATACACCTTAGTTAATTTATTGGCTGACCAATATAAGAACTTATGTGTTGTCGGGGATGCTGACCAGTCAATTTATGGCTGGCGGGGTGCCAATATGGAAAACATCTTGGACTTTGAAAAAGATTATCCGCAAGCTGATACGGTCATGTTGGAACAAAACTACCGCTCGACTAAGACCATCTTGGCAGCTGCTAACAAAGTGATTGATAACAACTCGATCCGCCGTCCGAAAAAGTTATGGACGGAAAATAACGAAGGCGAAAAGATTTCGTATTATCGTGGTCAAAGTGAAAGTGATGAAACCCATTTCGTTATCGCCAAGATTCAAGAAGAGATGCAACAAAACAACTTCAATTACGGTGACTTTGCCATCTTGTATCGGACCAACGCCCAATCCCGGGTTATGGAAGAATCACTCGTGAAGGCTAACGTGCCTTACACGATGGTCGGTGGTAACAAGTTCTACGACCGTAAAGAAATTCGAGATGTTTTGGCTTACTTAACGTTAATCGTTAATGACCAAGACTCGATGAACTTTGAACGGGTCGTCAATGAACCCAAACGAGGCATCGGTCAAACTAGTGTCGATAAGTTACGGGCCTTCGCTGATGAAGCGGGGTATTCCATGTTGGAAGCTGCGACCAATGTTGATATGGCTAACGGCATTTCCACGCGTGCTAAGGGTGGCTTGAGTCAATTCGCTGCCACGATTAATGAATTACGGGCGATGCGGGAATACTTATCCGTGACCGATTTGACGCAAGAAATCTTGAATCGCACCGGTTATATGAAGGCCTTGAAGAACGCCAAGCAAACGCAGGCTCTAGAAGCGCAGGCGCGGATTGAAAACATCGAGGAATTCTTATCGGTTACCAAACAATTCGATGATAGTTATGAACCCGAAGAAGAAGACAGTGACAAGTATGTCGATTTTTTGGCCGACTTAGCGTTAGTTTCCGACGTCGATAACGTCGAAGAAGAACCGCAAGCGGTCACGTTGATGACGCTGCATGCCGCCAAAGGATTGGAATTCCCAGTGGTCTTCATGATTGGGATGGAAGACGGCATCTTCCCATTGTCGCGGGCGATGATGGATGAAGATGAACTTGAAGAAGAACGTCGCTTAGCCTATGTTGGGATTACGCGGGCCGAAAAGAAGCTGTATCTCACTAATGCGTATTCGCGGATGTTATACGGTCGGCGGCAAAACAACCCAGCGTCACGCTTCGTTGAAGAAATTGACCAAAGTTTGATTAAGAACGAAAACACTTTGGATGGTCAAGCTGCCGGTGGTCCAAGTACGCCATTTGATCGTCGGACTCAAAGTGCGATGACCCCGCGTTACAAGAAAAATCCAATCGGGACGCGCGCCACGGTCAAAAAGGCGAGTGGGACCGGTGCGGATAAAAATAGCTGGTCGATTGGTGATAAAGTTAAGCATCGCAAGTGGGGCACGGGGACGGTCGTTAAAGTCACCGGTGCCGGCGAAGATGCAGAATTAGATATTGCGTTCAAATCAGAAGGTATTAAGCGGTTATTAGCGGCATTTGCCCCGATTGAAAAAGTAACCGACTAAACGGTTAGAGGAGGAATTTGGTCATGGCTGATCAGCCGATTTCAGAATTATCAGCGCAACAAGCCGCTAGCGAAGCGGCCCAATTGCGGCCAACGCTAAACCAGTGGCGGCAAGATTATTACGATAATGATGCGCCAAATGTGGAAGATGATATCTACGACCGTCAATACGCGCGCTTAGTAGCCTTAGAAACGGCCTTTCCAGCAATCGTAACGCCAGATTCACCCACCCAACTAGTCGGTGGGACGGTCAAAGCCGGTTTTACGAAAGTGCAACATCCGATTCCGATGTTGTCGTTGGGTGACGTCTTCTCGCAAGCAGAATTACAAGAATTTAATGACCGATTGTTAGGCAACATTGAGGCCGAAACGGTCGACTATAACTGTGAATTGAAGATTGATGGCCTCGCCTTATCGTTACGTTATGAAAACGGTCAGTTAGTGCAAGGCTCAACCCGGGGGAACGGGACGGTTGGGGAAGATATTACTAAAAATATCGAAACCATTAAGTCGATTCCCCATCAATTGACGAAGCCGTTGACTGTCGAGGTTCGTGGTGAGTGCTATATGCCCAAAGCCGCGTTTGCAGCCTTAAACGAACGACGCGAAGCCGCTGGGGAAAGCGTGTTTGCTAATCCTCGGAATGCGGCAGCCGGTTCGTTACGGCAACTTGATCCGAAAGTCACGGAAGAACGCCAATTGAGCACGTTCATGTATAACGTGGCCGACTACGAACCACTGACGGCCCGGACCCAAAGTGAAATGCTCGAAGAATTCGCGGACTTAGGGTTTAATATCAATCCGGATTTCCAAGTGGCCCATTCGATGCAAGACGTGTATGACTACATCGATAAGTACGCGGCTAAACGGTCTGACTTAGCATACGGGATTGATGGTATCGTTATTAAAGCCAACTCATTACCGATGCAACGAGACCTCGGGGCGACAGTCAAAGTACCGCGCTGGGCAATTGCCTTCAAGTTCCCACCGGATGAACAACCGACCGTTTTACGGGAAGTTGAATGGACGGTGGGCCGCACGGGGGTCGTCACCCCAACGGCGGTCATGGATCCGGTCCAATTAGCCGGAACGACCGTCGCGCGGGCATCCTTGCATAATCCAGATTATGTGGCGGCTAAAGATGTGCGGATTGGCGATACCGTCTTGTTGCATAAGGCGGGTGATATTATTCCCGAAATTTCAGCGGTTGATTTGAAAAAACGGCCCGCGGATGCGGAAGTGTTACCGATTCCGACCACTTGTCCTTCTTGTGGCGCCGACTTAGTGCATTTAGAAGACGAAGTGGCCTTGCGGTGTATTAATCCGAAGTGTCCGGCGCAAGTGCAAGAAGGCTTAGTCCATTTTGCCTCGCGGAACGCCATGAATATTGACGGCTTAGGTCCGAAATTGATTGCGCAATTATATGCCAATCATTTGGTGAGTGATGTGGCTGATTTATATCGGCTGACCACTGAACAATTATTAGCATTAGATAAAATAAAAGATAAATCTGCTGAAAATCTCTTGACAGCAATCGACCGTAGTCGCAATAATTCACTTGAACGTTTATTGTTCGGTCTCGGAATCCGGCACGTCGGCGCCAAAGTCGCGCGCCTGATTGCCCAGCATTTTGGCACCATTGAAGCCTTAATGGCTGCGGATCAAAGTGAAATCGCGGCGATTGATTCGATGGGCGATATTATTGCCAATGCGGTCGTGCAATATTTTGCCAGTGACGACGTGCAAACGTTGATCAAGGAATTGCAAGCCGTTCAAGTTAATACAACGTATCAAGGACCCAGTGAAGCGGCCACCATGGATAGTGATAGCTTCTTTGCCGGTAAACGCGTTGTTTTAACGGGTAAGTTGCAAAGCTTCACGCGCCCCGCGGCCACCGAATGGTTACAAAACCACGGTGCCACGGTTACGGGGAGTGTTTCGAAAAAAACGGACCTCGTAGTGGCGGGGGCCGATGCTGGTAGTAAGTTGCAAAAAGCACAACAGCTGGACATTGAAGTATGGGATGAAGCCCGGTTCAGCACGACAATGAGGGAGGATGCACAAGCGTGAATTTAAAACGCATACGCACGATTGGTTTAGTTGCCGTCACGGCCATTGCTTTAGCCGCGTGCGGTAACTTAAAGAGTTCGTCATTTGGGTCAAGTAGTTCGAGCACCACGACGACGACTGGGTCGAAGACGACGACCACAACGGGTTCAACTGATTCAGAATTTTATCAAGGGGTCATTAAAAACGGCCGTTATCGGACGAGCAAATCACGTGGGGTCAATGTTTCCCAAAATGATAACGTCATGAACTTGAAGAGTTTTGAAACCCAATTATTGGATGTCTCACAAAAAGTCTTCTCCACGAGCAAGTACGTGTTCCAAGAAGGCCAATATTTGAGTACGTCAACGGTGGAAAACTGGTTAGGTCGTTATTCGAAATCGAATAAGACTGGTTTGAATCCGCAAAGTAATGGGAAGACTGGGAGTACGACCCGGAATCCGATTTACTTACAACAATTGGAAGAACAAGACTATATGATTCAAAGCGGTAGCAAATTATCGCTTGGTGGGGTGACTGTTGGGTTAGGCTTGAACTCCGTGGATTATTATACGAAAGTTACTTATGGGGCCACGTATGAAACGGATATCTCAACGACGACCTTGACGGCTGAAGGGAAGAAGATGGCCAATACCGTCTTACAACGGATGCGTCAAAAGTCAGCTTTGAAGAATGTGCCAATCGTTTTAGCATTATACAAACAATCATCTAACGATAGCTTAGTTGGTGGGAACATGATTGCTTATGCCGTTTCTAAGAATGGTTCAACGTCCTTCTCTAGTTCTGACTGGAAGTCCTTGAACTGGCAAAGTTATGTCTTCCCAGCGACATCGGAATCCAAGAACTCCGGTGCCAACAGTAATGACGAATCGGACTTTAGTTCATTCAAGTCCCACGTTCAAAACTTCTTCCCGAACTTGTCAGGGGTAACGGCCAATGCGCATTATCAAAACAAGTCTTTGAAGAAATTGAGCGTTAACATTACGACTAAGTTCTATAGTGAAACCGAAATTATTAGCTTTACCCAATACTTGGCAACCGCGGCTAAACGCTACTTGCCATCAGGGGTCCCAGTTGAAATCACGGTCAAAGGCGCCGACGGAACGATTCAAAGTTTCTTAGCGCGGACGGCGAAAGGCAGTTCGTATTACACGCACGTCTTTAGCGACCAAGGTGACGACTAAATTAGAATCATAGTTTGCTAAGCAAACGCCAAATAGCCAGATGCTGAACGATAAATCGTTTTCAACATCTGGCTTTCGTGGGAAAACGGAAAAATACTGTTATTACCCCGTTAATACGAGTAAAATAATATTTAAGTTAGTTTGATAGAAAGAAGGAGATTTGATGGCTGAAGAACGGATTACTGCTGACCAAGTTGCGCATGTGGCGGGACTGGCTAAGCTTGAATTCACGCCGGACCAACTCGACATGTTTACCGGACAACTCGAAAAGATTATTGGGATGTTCGAAGAATTAGATGCCGTGGATACGACGGATGTGCCCGTGACCTCCCAAGTGAGTGATCGACGCAACGCTTTACGTGACGATGTGGCGGTCAAGAGTAACGATCGTGAAGCATTGTTAGCTAACGCCCCTGAAACGGCGAATGGCTTAATTAAAGTGCCAGCAATTATTGATGAAAGTGGGGACGGCGAATAATGGACTTTTTCAACCAAGATTTGACCAGCTTACATGCTGATTTAGTCGCTAAGAAGATTAGTGCTGCGGAATTAGCCAAAGCCACCTTTGAAAATATGAGCAAGACCGATGCTAAAGTGGACGCCTTTCTCGGCTTAAACGAAGACGCGGCGCTTAAAACGGCAGCAGCCATTGACGCTAAAGGCATCAATGCCGATAACTTATTGGCTGGGATTCCTGTGGGGGTCAAAGATAACATCGTGACCAAAGACTTAACCACGACGGCTGCTTCGAAAATGCTGGAAAATTTCGTGCCAGTATATAATGCCACGGTTGTGGACAAGATGAACCAAAATGACTTGGTCATCGTTGGGAAGACCAACATGGATGAATTTGCCATGGGTGGTTCGACGGAAAACTCCGCGTTTAAAGTTACTAAAAACCCTTGGGACGTTAGTCGGGTGCCCGGTGGTTCTTCCGGTGGTTCGGCGGCCGCGGTTGCTTCTGGTCAAGTACCCGTAGCTTTTGGTTCCGATACCGGTGGTTCGATTCGCCAACCAGCTTCTTTTAACGGGATTGTCGGCATGAAGCCAACCTATGGCCGCGTTTCGCGGTGGGGCTTAATTGCCTTTGGGTCATCATTGGACCAAATCGGCCCGATGACGCGCACGGTTAAGGATAATGCCGCCGCGTTGAACTTGATTGCTGGTAATGATGTCAATGATGGGACTTCTTCCAAACGCGAAGTACCTGACTTCACTGCTGGTTTAACTGGCGACATCAAGGGCATGAAGATTGCCTTGCCAAAAGAATACATGGATGATGGGATTGACCCTAAAGTCCGTGAAATCATTACGGCGGCCGTTAAGCAGTTTGAAGATTTAGGAGCGACCGTTGAAGAAGTCAGCTTGCCACATAGCAAACTCGGCGTTTCTGCTTATTACATCATCGCCAGTTCGGAAGCTTCTTCAAACTTACAACGGTTTGATGGGATTCGTTACGGTTTCCGGGCCCAAGACGTTAAGAACTTGGAAGACGTTTATGTGCGCAGCCGTTCCGAAGGGTTTGGTGATGAAGTTAAGCGCCGGATCATGTTAGGGACGTTTGCCCTTTCGGCTGGTTATTACGATGCTTACTTCCGTAAAGCTGGGCAAGTTCGGACATTGATTATTAATGATTTCAATAAGGTCTTTGAAGATTATGACTTAATTATTGGACCAACGGCACCAACGCCAGCATTCAAGATTGGTGACGAAATCTCGGACCCAGTTACGATGTATATGAACGATGTCTTGACGATTCCAGTGAACTTAGCTGGGTTGCCAGGGATGTCCATTCCAGCTGGGTTTGCGGATGGCATGCCAGTTGGGTTGCAATTAATTGGGAAGTCCTTTGATGAAAGTACCATTTATAAAGCCGGTTACGCCTTTGAACAAGCGACCGACTTTCATCAAGCAACCCCAGATTTAGGAGGTGCGAACTAATGAATTTTGTGACGACCATTGGGCTTGAAGTCCACGTTGAATTAAAAACGAATTCGAAAATCTTTAGTCCGTCACCGGTACAATTTGGTGCGGAACCAAATGCCAACACGAACGTGATTGACTGGGGGTATCCAGGGGTTTTACCATCTGCCAATAAAGGCGTGGTCGAAGCTGGGATTAAAGCCGCTACCGCGTTACATGCGGACATTGCGCATGTGATGAGTTTTGACCGGAAGAACTACTTCTATCCGGATAACCCGAAAGCTTATCAAATTACGCAACATGAAACGCCAATTGGCCATGATGGCTGGTTGGAAATTGAAGTGGATGGTCAGACTAAGAAAATTGGGATTGAAGAACTCCACATCGAAGAAGATGCGGGGAAAAACACCCATGAAAGCGACTATTCCTATGTCGATTTAAACCGGCAAGGGACGCCGTTAATTGAAATTGTCTCAAAACCAGACATTGCCTCACCAGCTGAAGCTTATGCTTACTGTGAAGCGTTACGTCAACGTATCCAATTTACGGGTGTGTCTGACGTTAAGATGGAAGAAGGTTCGATGCGGGTCGACGTTAACATTTCGATTCGCCCAGCCGGTTCTGACAAGTACGGTGTTAAGACCGAAATGAAGAACTTGAACTCCTTCAACTATGTCCGTAAATCTTTGGAATATGAAGAACAACGGCAACAACAAGTGTTGATGTCAGGTGGCCAAGTGCAACAAGAAACCCGTCGTTTTGATGAAACGACCGGGAAGACAATCTTGATGCGGGTCAAGGAAGGTAGCGACGATTACCGCTACTTCCCAGAACCAGATGTCCCAGTGGTTGAAATCTCAGACGACTGGATCAACGACGTTAAGGCCACGATTCCGGAAATGCCCGGTTCCCGTCGCAAACGTTACATCAACGAATTCGGTTTGACCCCATATGATGCGGGCGTCTTGACCCAAACGATGGAAATGGCCGACTTCTTTGATGCGACGGTTGCAGAAGGCGCTGATCCTAAGTTAGCGTCGAACTACTTACAAGGGGACGTTAACGCCTACTTGAACGAAAACAAAGTCGGTTTATTAGCCACCGACTTGACGCCTAAGAACTTAGCCAGCATGATTAAGATGATTTCTGATGAAACGATTTCAAGTAAAATCGCGAAGAAAGTCTTCAAAGCAATCATGAAGGGGACTGAACCTGTGCAATGGGTCAACGATAAGGGCTTAGTCCAATTATCCGACCCAGCGAAGTTACAACCAATTATTGATGGCGTCTTAGACAACAACCAACAATCAATTGAAGACTTCAAAAACGGGAAGGACCGCGCCGTTGGTTTCTTGGTTGGTCAAATCATGAAGCAAACGCACGGCCAAGCTAACCCGAAAGTGGTTAACAAATTATTGATGACATCATTACAAGCACGGTAATTTAAAGAGTGCGTGGTGGGGCGAACAGCTGCTGAGGATTACCGGGGTTGCTGCCTGATGCGGTTTTGGCATCCGGTAGCAACCCTGGTAACCGCAGGCCGCTGCCCCACCAAAGCACGTTTCGGCAATTAACAAATCAATCGCCGAAATCAGCATGTCGGCCAACTAAAGTAACCGAGCACCATGCACGAATTACCGTTAGACGCGGAGGAAAAAGTAACATGCGTAAACGGGCACGACTTATTTATAACCCGACTTCCGGTCGTGAGGCTTTGGCCCACGACTTGGTCGAAATTCTTGGCATTTTTGAAAAAGCAGGGTACGAAACTAGTGCCTATGCCACCACCCCAGCGCCTAATTCGGCTGCAGATGAGGCGCGGCGGTGTGCCAAAGATGGGTTTGAATTGATTGTAGCAGCTGGTGGTGATGGGACCATCAATCAAGTAGTTAATGGGATTGCCGGTTTGAAACGGCGGCCCAAGATGGCCATTATCCCAGCTGGGACGACCAATGATTATGCTCGGGCACTACGGGTGCCACGCAATGATCCGGTCGCAGCGGCGAAAGTCGTTTTGAAAAATCAAACCGTTAAAATGGACATTGGTCAAGCTGGCGAACAATATTTTATTAATATTGCGGCTGGCGGGCTGTTGACGGAATTAACGTATGATGTGCCATCACAATTAAAATCAATTTTCGGCTATGCGGCTTATTTAGCTAAAGGGGCCGAATTGTTACCCCGGGTTAAACCGGTTGAAATGGATTTGAAGTATGATGGCGGGCATTTTACGGGTAAAGCTTCGATGTTCTTCTTAGCCTTGACGAATTCAGTTGGGGGCTTCGAACAATTAGTACCAGACGCGTCGTTGGATGATGGCAAGTTTACGATGATTATCGTGAAGACAGGAAATCTAGCTAAAATCTTGCATTTGATGACCTTAGTCTTAAACGGCGGTAAACACATCAATGACCCCAGCATCATCTATGCCAAGACCCACAAAGTCGTCGCTAAGTCCGATGCGGACCGCTTGATGATTAACATCGATGGCGAATATGGTGGCGATGCGCCCATGACGTTTAGAAACTTGAAACAACATATCGAAATGTTTGCGGATACGGATCGCATTCCGGAAGCCGCCATTACCGATACGGATCCGGAAGTGCAAGACGCCGAACGCCAATTTGTGTCGGCGGTCGACCAATTACCGGATACTGATGACGAGAACGATAAAACTGTATAGCTTGCTTTAATAACCGTTTACCGCTACAATGGTGAGCGGTTATTTTAGTGAATTAGTCAAAGAAAGTAAATAGAGGATTTTTAATGAAAGTAGATTTACCAGTTCATAAAGGCGAAGTCTTAGATGTTGATATCATGGACTTAACTTATCAAGGGATGGGTGTTGCCAAAGTCGATAATTACCCAATTTTTATCGAAAACGCGCTCCCAGAAGAAAAGATTGCCGTTAAGGTCACCAAGACGACGAAAAACTTCGCGTTCGGTGAAGTTGAACAAATTCATCAAGTGAGTCCCCATCGGGTTAACCCCAAAGGCCGCGTTTACCGCCAAACGGGGATTGCTCCTTTGCAACACTTAGAATATAGCGAACAATTAAAGTTCAAACAACACCAAATCGCCGAATTATTTGCCAAAGTGCATATGGATGACGTCGAAGTT
The DNA here is from genome assembly GCF_000498955.2 of Lactiplantibacillus fabifermentans DSM 21115. Taxonomy (GTDB): domain Bacteria; phylum Bacillota; class Bacilli; order Lactobacillales; family Lactobacillaceae; genus Lactiplantibacillus; species Lactiplantibacillus fabifermentans. The sequence goes on from NZ_AYGX02000043.1 coordinate 43,378, forward strand.
TTACCAACGATTGGGATGGATAACCCAACTCAATACCGTAATAAGGCGCAAGTACCGGTACGCCAAGTGCAAGGTCAATTAACGACCGGGTTTTACAAGAAGAATAGTCATCAATTAATGCCAATTGAAGATTATTACATCCAAGATCCTGAAATCGACAAGGCCATCGTGGTGATTCGCGATATTTTACGGAAATACCATGAAGCTGCTTATGATGAATTCCATCACAGTGGGACGATTCGGACAATTATGGTGCGGCGCGGTTACTACAGCCATGAAATGATGGTGGTGATCGTTACACGGACGAAACATTTGCCAATGGCGGATGTCGTCGTACAAGAGATTCAAGCCGCTTTACCAGAAGTTGTCAGCATCATTCAAAACGTCAACCAAAAGCGCACCAACGTCATCTTAGGACCAGATAACAACGTGTTAGCTGGTAAGAGCACTATCGATGATCAATTACTCGGCTTAACGTTTGCGATTTCAGCGCAATCGTTCTACCAAGTTAACCCGCAACAAACTGAAAAGTTATACCAAATGGCCATTAACCAAGCTGGTTTGACCGGGAATGAAACGGTGATTGATGCTTATTCCGGTATCGGGACGATTTCACTCACGATGGCGCAACATGCTAAGCAAGTTTATGGTGTGGAAATCGTGCCGGCCGCCGTGGATAATGCCAAGCAAAATGCCGACAAGAATAACATCAAGAATGCTAATTTTGTCTTAGGTAGCGCTGAAAAAGTCATGGCGCAATGGCAGGAAGACGGTATCAAACCGGATGTCGTTGTCGTTGATCCACCACGTAAAGGTTTAGATGAAGCCTTTATCGAAAGTGCCGCTGCCATGGGGCCTAAGCGGGTCGTTTATATCAGTTGTAACCCCTCAACGTTAGTGCGGGACGTGCAACGCTTCGGCGAACACGGCTACCACATTAGCGCACCGGTACAACCAGTCGACCAATTCCCACAAACGCCACATATTGAATCCGTGACGGTGTTGGAACGCGACTAAGCGGTGAATTTCACAATCAATCGATATCATCAAAATGAAAATTATTTAAAGTATTGATAGTACAATTCAATAATAACTGATAGGCCTACAAGTGGCGGAATACAGCACTTGTAGGCCTATTTTTTAGTGGTTCGTGTGTCACTAATTGTAATCTGAAAGAATCGCGAAATGAGCAGGGCGTCTTTTATTGACGATGGTTAAACAAATGTATATACTATACCTGCATTTATGAGGAGGAATCACATGGAAACTAAAATTAATACTACTCGCGTCAGTCCTTGGGACAATAGCAATGGGATTATTCTGAATAAGGCGATATTGCAAGAAGCCGATATCGAAGTTGGTGACATGTTACAAGTCAGTACCCAACAAATTCATGGTCGGACGGCGATTGTTTTAGAGACAATGAATGAACCGACTCTGGCTGAAAAATATGCGGTTTATCAAGGTACACCCGAAACGTATGAAAAACCGGATGATTTAAAAGATTGGTCGGACGGCGAATCTTTCGGTAAAGAAATATGGTAGCAAACAATAACGTGGGACATAAGTATATTCCACATCAAGGTGATATTGTGATTGGAAATTTCAGTCCGACGCGAGGACATGAACAGCATGGTTGGCGGCCAGCATTAGTGATCAGTCAACAAGTACTTTCTGATACGTCACCATTTGCTTGGGTGTTACCCATATCACACGGAAAATACGAGCACCCGATGCATGTAAAATTGGATGATCGAACGATGACTGATGGCACAATCTACGTTGAACAAATTAGATCAGTGGATTACGTGGAGCGACATTTTAAGTTTTATGAACGGGTACCTCAAGATATTTTAAATCGCGTATTGAAAAATGTGAAAGGTACGATATAAGCGGCGAAGCATATTGGTAATTGGAACTAAATTTATAGACACTATGTGGACAAAGAAATAACAGTGTCAGAACGTGATTGGTTTTTAATAGTGTTAAATTAATCTTCTTGATGGAGTTGGGCTCTAATTTCAGCGACTGAATAAGTTTTTCCGGCAGCAATTTCGGTCATACCTTGTTGAATGATGGCGTTCATTTCAGCAGTCGATAGTTCATCAAAAGACTTGGGTTGCGGCACAAATGGTAGCTGGCCTTCAATTACGAGTTGGCGTAAGAACAAGTTGATGGCCGTGTCTAACGAAATGCCAACTTGGGTCAGAATTTGGTCAGCGCTAGTTTTTAGTTGGGGATCAATGTTCACAGTTAACGCATCGGTTTCATGATTAGTGTTCATTTGGAAAGCTCCTCTCTGTGTGTCTAATGTAGGCGAAAATAGTTTAGACCGCAATGATTTGAATTTGAAAAATAGCACACAAAATAAGCGTTATGAGAAGCTATTATTATTCTCATAACGCTTATTTTATTGGAATGGTTGCTGATAATTAATGAATCGACCGCGCCTGCGCTTGCTTAACCAACTTCGCAATTAAAGCGGGCTGTGCTTGCTTCGCTTGGGCGGCTACTTTTTGTTCAACGGATTTAGTGAGCGCCTTGACCTCCGCTGCAGTCATGTTCGGGTCAGCGGTCTGGGCTTTTTTGACTTGGGCCGTGACGGTGGCGGTCATTTCGGTTTTCGCTTTGACACTGAGTAGCTTAGCTTGCTTTTGCAGCCACTGTGCTTGGCTCACACTTAATGTGGCCCAGCTCTTTGGAATCGTAAAGGTGTTCTCCGTTTTGACGAGCGTCGTGTGCTTGCCAGTGTGTGAATACAACCAACGCCAAGCACTGCTGTCATATGTCCAACGCGTCGTTTTGATCGTTAACTTGGCCTGAGTGACGTTGGCCGTCTTAACCGTGTTATGCGCCTTCAAACTGACCGCCGTATTTTGACGCTTACTACTGTCAGTCGTGCGATAAACATAAACTTTTTCCGTGTTAGATTTTTTGACGGGTTCATACAATAATAAATCAACGTAATTGTTTTTGACGGCGGAGGTTAACGTTTCCGTTTTAGTGGTGGTAGTTTGATGCATGCCCCAGTGCCACTTGTCATTACCAATCATCATGACTGCCGCAAAGACTAAGATGATGAGGCCGAGCGTACCAACGCTTAACCGTTGCCAGGCGGTGTTTAAGGCTAAAAAGCCGACGATAAACACGATTAACCCAATTGTTAAGATGACTAAGATCATTGGACGTCACCGGCTTTCTGCGTTTTTTTGACCATGCAAGCAAATATTAACCCGATAATCCCGAGCTCCGTGGCGACTAAGAACGCCGCATGGAAACCGGTAATGGCGGCACTATACGTCTGGTCACGGTAGGCGAGGGGCGCGGAAGTTAAGAGCGCCTTGGCCGGTTTGCCACTGTTAGTTACATTTGTGAGGACGCTCCCTAAAATGGCAGTCCCCATCGACGTCATGATTTGGCGCATCGTGGAGTTAATGGCGGTCCCGTGACTTAGTTGCAAGCCATGTAAGTCAACTGAACTGGCGGCAGTTAATGGCATCGCGACCAGCGCGACCCCGCTCATTAAGACCACGTATTCCATAATGATATAAGTGTATGGCGTGTGGATGGTGAGCATCGTAAATGGCAATGTGCCTAAAGTGAGTAAGAACATTCCCATTAAGGCTAACCGTCGGCCACCAATTTTGTCATAGGCGCGCCCACTAATTAAACTGATGACCCCATATAGGAGGGCTCCCGGTAAAATCATTAAGCCAGAATTTAATGGGCTTAAACCGCGGACGTCTTGCAAATACATCGGTAATACGACTTGAATCCCAATCATGGCAGTATTAGCGAGCGCCGTAATCATTGAAGCAATCGTAAATGATGGGATTTTTAACAAACGAATATTGAGCAACGGTTCTTTTTGTGGCCATTCGCGGCGAACGAATAACCCGATAAAAATTAAACCAACAATAATACTAATAATGACAATGCTGGACCCCCAGCCGTGTTGACCAACGGAGGAGAAGCCATAAAGCAAGGTCCCAAACCCAATCGTCGACCACGCAATAGCCCAGGCGTCGATTGGCGATTTTTTCATCGGAATGACGGGGCGCACGAAGATTATGGACATCATTAAAACGATAACCACGGGTGGAATCATCATGCCAAATAAGTCGCGCCAACTAGCATTATCCAAAATCCAACCAGATACGGTCGGTCCAAGTGCCGGTGCCAAACCGATGACGATACCACCGAGACCCATCATCGCACCGCGCTTTTCAGGTGGATAAATAACTAGCAAGACCGTCTGAATCGTCGGAAAAGTAATCCCAATCCCGACCGCTTGAACTAAGCGACCAATAAGAATTAACTGAAAATTTTGTGCCGTATAACTAATGATTAAGCCGATTAGGAAACAACTCAGGGCGGTCGTATAAACACTCCGCAAACTGAAATTATTTAATAACCACGCACTTACCGGAATCATAATTCCCATAACCAATAATGCGCCGGTCGTTAACCATTGGACGGTCGAACTAGAAATTGAAAACTTGGTCATCAACGTCGGATATGACGTGACCAACATATTAGTGGTAAGGGCGGTACAAAATGTCCCTAAGATTAACGTGATTGTTAACCAGAGCTGACTGTAACGCTTACCGTTTGTATCAACCATTGTGACCCCTCATTCTGAAATGTTTTAAACTGTTTCAATCAGTTTAGTAGCATTATAATCCTATTTATGTAAAAATTAAACTGTTTAACGACGTTTAACCCAAATTTTTTTCGAAATGAGTTATAATAAAAGTCGAATCAATTCGAGAGTGAGGACTAACATGGTTAAAAGAAGAACGTTAACGCAAGCGAAGGTCTTAGCAACCGCTAACCAACTGATTGAAACGAAAGGGATTAATGGTCTAACAATCCGCGACTTGGCGCTCGTCTTAGATGTGCGGCCACAGTCCATTTACAACTATGTTGATAGTTTAAGTGACTTGTTAGATCAAGTCGGCATTCAGTTTGTGCAAAGTATTTCGGACCGGATGAATGAAAAGATGGCGAACTTGACGGGTGATGAAGCCCTGATGACTTTCGCCCAGGAATTCCGGGCGGCTTGTGAAAATCATCGCGGCTTAACGCCGGTCATTTTGGATTTAAATGACAACTTAAAGATTCCCCGGACGCGTAAAGCAATGGTCCAATTGTACCAAGACATGTTCAAGCCATTGCAATTAGACGACAGTTCCCGGGTTGAAAACACGTTATACCGTTCCGCTTTATTCGGCTTCATTATTCAAGAAGTCGGCGGCTTTTTCAAGTTGAATGACGAAGAATTAGACGAACGGTTCACAAAGACGATGCAATTAGCCATCGATCAGACGCATTTGACTAAAGACTAGTAGTGGTTATTGCCGCAGCTCGGTTTCAAAATAACGTCAGTATATGAAATTGTGATTGAATATTTTTGATGGTGGTTGTTCGCATCAAAAATTAGCCGTTAATCATCGACTTTAAGCAAGCACCTAAAGATGTCGGTGGGATAAATCCGGCGAAATGCAGCTAAACTAGCGCCACTTGTCAGGCGGACTTCATTACTAAGTTACAACTAAATTGCATTGCTGATTCAAATATGTACGATTAGCCGTTGCCATTTGCTGGTAACGGCTTTTTTAACCGCTTTTTGAGGCTAGTCGCATGCTATAATTATACTTATTTATCGCAGCGGGGAAGCTGACGGGGAAACGGGGAAAGAACATGACGAAAACCTATCATGTCGGGCCAGGGCAATTGTCCTTGGCCGATGCGATTGCCAAAGCAATGGCGGCTCAAGCCGATTCTGATGAAATGCCATTTTTGAAACTAGCACCGGGTTACTATTCACTGACGGATATGGATTATGTATTCGTGGAAAACTTGACGATGCAAGGCACCGGGAGTGAATTAACGGACGTGACTCTCGATATGGCGATTAAAGTGGCTGCTGGCGGGCATTTGAACTTAGAAAATTTAGCCATCACGAATTTGCACGCCACAAGTGCGATTGTCGGTGGTTATCAATCGGTTGTTAATTTAAAAGATGTTTGGGTCGCCAATGAGCAGTCTGATCAGCCATCGGTGTGGTTACAAGGCACGATTGGAACCATTACCGATTCATTTATTATGCACGACTATCACCATGGCACTGGCCTGTCGGCGACCGCGGGGACGCAAATGTCCTTGAACCAGTCGTCGATTCAAAATTTGATGGTGACCGGCCAAACGAGTCTGGATTATGACACCGTTGTTTTAAATCAGGCGACAATTGTGGATGATGACAGTAGTTTGTGTGGCGAAAATTGTGTCTTTACCGATGTTAATGCCGATTTACCAACTTTATTTGTCGGGCATGAAGGTTTATTTACTGCGGACTATGTGATGTTTAAAAATACGAAGAGTATTGTCCGGGTCGATGGTGGCCAGGTGATCGTGGTGGGGACGAATTTGGATGATGACCACCGGGTTGACGTGGTAAAAGCGGCTGATGAGGATGTCACGTTGCCTAATGCTCAGACTAAGGGGGCACCGATTACTCCCGTTCAACAACCGGTCACGCCACCCGTAACCCCAGCCAGCGATGATCGCGTTGATGCGGACTGGTTAGCAACGTTACAAGCCCAACTAGCCGACAGTGCCGCACCGACTGCGCCTAAGCCCGTCGTGACTACGGCACCCAACCAGCCAGTTACTGACAAAGCAGCGTTAGCTGAGCTGGACGGGATGATTGGTTTGACAGGGTTGAAGGCGTCAGTTAAGAAATTTATCAATTTAACGAAGTTTAACCAACAACGGGTACAATCGGGGCTAAATGCCGTCAGTTCAACGTACCATTCGCTGTATTTAGGCAATCCGGGTACCGGGAAAACCACGGTGGCACGCTTAGTTGGACAAATCATGTATCAACAAGGTATTTTGAGTGCGCCGACGTTTGTCGAAGTTTCGCGCCAAGATTTGGTTGCCCAATATGTCGGCGGCACCGCCACTAAAACCGAAACTGTTTTGAAAAAAGCGTTGGGCGGCGTCTTATTTATCGATGAAGCTTATTCACTGTATGAAGCTGGTGATTCGACTAACTGGGGGCAAGAAGCATTAGATACCATTTTGAAATTTATGGAAGACCATCGCCAAGACTTAATGATTATTTTTGCTGGTTATCCGAAGCAGATGCAAAATATGTTGAACATGAATCCGGGGCTCGTGTCGCGGATTCCCAATGTCTTTAACTTTGAAGACTATGCTCCGGCGGAAATTGCGCAAATTGGGGTGCAACAATTAAAGACGAACCAATTTAATTTTGATGCGGATTATTATACTGAAAATGTCGCTAAATTATACACGCATGCGGCGGACCATAGTAATGGGCGTTGGATTCGTAATTTCAACGACCAACTATTACAAGTGGTGGCCGATGATTTTGCGAATGCCCCGGCGGACTTTGATATGACGCAAATTACCAATCAGCAAATTGATCAATTGATTGGTCAAGATGCGCCGACGCAAGCTCAAGATTTAACCCAGTTGTTGACCGCGCTTGATCAGTTAGTGGGGTTGACGACCGTCAAACAATTCGTACATGATTTGGTGGCCCGCTGTCAGTTGCAGCAACGGTTAGCTGGGCAGTTGCCGGATATGCGCGGGCAAAGCTATCACATGGTGTTTACGGGGAATCCCGGGACCGGTAAAACCACGGTGGCGCGGCTAATTAGCCAGATTTTCTATAACCTCGGCTTGCTTAGCAAAGCCACCGTCGTCGAAGCGACTCGCGCGGACTTAGTCGGAAACTTCGTAGGTCAAACGGAAGAAAAGACGCAGACTGTTTTACAACAAGCCCACGGTGGTGTGTTGTTTATTGATGAAGCTTATCAATTAACGAGTACTGGGACGACCGATTATGGCCAACAAGTGCTGGAAACGTTGTTGCCAGCGTTAGAAAATGACCGCGATAATTTAATCGTTATTTTTGCGGGTTATGGCGCGCCGATGAATGACTTTTTGGCTGCCAATCCCGGCTTACGCTCGCGGATTCCCTATGTCATCGACTTTGCGGACTATACACCAGCGGACGTCGCCGATATTGTGGCGCAACGGCTGGCAAGTGACTGGCAATTTGATGCGGCTTACTTACGCGGTCAAGTCATGTCAGCGTACGCGAGTTTACCCGCGGAAGCGCAAGCCAATGGGCGGTGGGCCCGTAACTATGCGGAGCAGTTAGTTAACCGGCATGAAAACTGGTTAGCGGCGCATCCGGAGGCGGAAAATGTGCGGATGATTACGAATGCAACGATTTTAGCCAGTTTCGAGAATAAATAATATTGTGGACGTTTGGAAACTGAATCCAAACGTCTTTTTTGATGCGAATTTGGCCAAATATGTAATTTTCATAAAGGAATCCTAATTTTCAAGCTAAATTATCGAAACAATTAGCGCAAATCGATTACAATGGAATTAAAGTTTAGAAGTATGGGGGCGCTACGATGACCGAACGCTATTTACCACCAATTAAACAGGGGCTTAGTGCTGAAGAAGTCCAAGACCGCGTGGCGGCCGGACAAAAAAATGAAGCTTTACCGCCATTGACGCGGAGTATTAAACAAATTTTTCGTGATAACTTATTAACTTTATTCAACTTAATTAATATCATTTTAGCGGCGTTGGTGTTTGTGACCGGTAGTTATAAAAACATGTTGTTCTTGTTCGTCGTGGTCATGAATACAGCGATTGGGATTTTTCAAGAAATTCGTGCCAAACGTCAGGTCGACAAATTGACGATCTTATCGGCCGCTAAGACGAACGTGATTCGGGCTGGGCAAACGACGGCGGTCGCTCAAGATGAAATCGTTCAAGATGATGTGATGACGATTACGCGCGGTGATCAGTTGCCGGTGGACGGGTTAATTCGCGAAACGAGTGGGCTGGAAGTCGATGAATCACAAATTACCGGTGAATCCGAACCAATTATGAAAAATACCGGTGATGCGCTGATTTCTGGGAGTGTCATTTTGGGCGGTCACGCCATGGTGCAAGCCACCCAAGTCGGTCATGGTAGCTTTATTAAACAACTCGCTAAGTCCGCGAAAACCAAACGACGAACGGCGAGTCAGTTATTAACGATTATCAATCGAATCATTAAAATCTTAACTTTTACGATTATTCCTTTGGGCTTGGCCCTGTTTGTGTCAACGCTGATGCGTGGTCAAGGTGAACAGCGCGCCATCTTAGGCACGGTGGCGGCGATGGTCGGGATGATTCCGGAAGGACTGGTATTGTTGACGTCGGTCGCCTTAGCTGCTGGAGCATTCACATTAGGCCGGCATCGGGTGTTGGTCCGTGAATTGCCGGCGATTGAAGCGTTGGCGCGCGTCGATGTGCTGTGTTTGGATAAAACGGGGACCATCACGAGTGGGCAACTCAAGTTTGAAAGGATTGAACCATGTGGTCAACACGACGCCACGAAAGTTACGGCCCAATTAACGCAGTTGGCCGCCGCTATTAATGATGATAACGAGACTGCCCAAGCGTTAGCGAATGGTCTCGGTCATCCGGATGTGACCAGTGATGAAGTATTACCTTTTTCATCAAGCCGTAAATGGAGTGGCGCCCGGCTAGCTGACGGCGCTTATGTGATGGGCGCGCCAGAATTTATTTTTGAAACCGTCCCGTCGGCGGTGAAACAACAAATTCAAGGGTTAGCACAACAAGGGTATCGGGTCTTGCTGATGGCTAAAGTTGACCAGTTAACAACGCCCAAACCGACCAATCCGGAAGCACTCGGGCTTATTTTGATTACTGACGAGTTGCGCCCTAATGCGCAGGCGACGTTTGGCTTTTTTGCCAATCAAGATGTCGCGTTAAAGGTGATTTCGGGTGACAATCCCGTGACGGTCGCGAGCATTGCCCAACGTGCCGGGATTGCTGGTGCTGAAAAATTAGTTGATATGAGTCAAGTAGGGCCGCAACCCGATTATGACCACTTGGTCGCAACTTACAATGTTTTTGGTCGGGTAACGCCGCAACAAAAAGAGCACTTGATTAAAGCTTATCAACGCGCCGACCATACCGTGGCGATGACCGGCGATGGGGTCAACGATTTGTTGGCGTTACGCCAAGCCGATTGCAGTATTGCGATGGCTAGCGGGAGTGAAGCGACTAAGAGTTTGGCGGACTTCGTTTTGTTGGACTCCAACTTTGATGCGATGATCCAAGTATTGAATGAAGGTCGGCGTGTCATCAATAACATTGAACGCGTCGCGGCTTTGTATTTAATCAAAACGATGTATTCAGTCGCTTTGACGTTAATTTTCATCTTTATGAGTCACAGCTATCCGTTCGAACCAATTCAGTTAACGCCAATTTCGACGTTAACGGTCGGCATTCCAACGTTTTTCTTAGCGTTGCAACCAGACTATACGCGCATTACCGGACGTTTTATGAAACAAGTTATGGAAATTGCCGTGCCCGCCGCCATTTGTGTCGTGGGGTATATTTTAGTCATCGACTTATTAGGAACGGAATTTAACCTCGATTTCACGCAAACGTCGACATTGAGCGTTTTGTTGACGGGGATTATTAGCCTGAATGCCTTATTGATTGCGGCCCGGCCGCTCAATCGCTTTAAGATTGGTTTAGTCAGTGTGATGGCCAGCCTGTTTGCAGTGACGTTCTTGTTTGGCGGGTCGATTTTCTCGCTGGTCAATTTATTGAATTGGCATTTAGCCTTAGTTTATTTGCCATTGATGCTGAGTGCTTATCCCGTCTTTATCGTCTTACAAAATGGGTTGGGTCATCGAATCTTAAGTAAAATTCGTTGGCGATAACCGTTAGTTAATCAAAAAAAGTTGGTCACTTACGCCCCGGCGGCGCAGTGACCGACTTTTTTTGTGTTGTCAGACATATTACTTTGACACACATAGTAATCGGTGTTATATTATTAGCAACCACAAAGTACTGTGTGATACAAAGTAGTTAGTGAGGTGGGAACATGCAACCGGAGATTTCCAAAGAAACCATTCGCGGCCATACGACGACCATCGTCTTGAACATTTTGAATCAAGGCGACAGTTACGGTTATGCGATTGCCAAAACAATTAAGCAACTGAGTCATGCGGCTTATGATATCAATGAAGCCACGCTCTATACGGTCTTTCGCCGGTTAGAGAAAAATGGGGATATTGCTAGTTATTGGGGCAGTGAAACGCAAGGTGGGCGCCGTAAGTATTATCAAATTACGCCCCAAGGCCAAGCGACCTTGGACCATAATATCCAAGAATGGAATTTTGCGAAACATGTCATTGATGATTTGATATTAGGAAGGATCGATGCCGATGTCTGAAAAAATTGAACAGCTCGTTGCGATGCGGCTGAGCTCATACTTTAAAAACCAACCCGATACCCCCGCCTTAGCGGAGTTGAAAACGGAATTAGCGACTGACTTAAATGAAGCGGCTAACGATAAACATGCTAGTGGCCTCGACGCTGAAGCAGCGGTGGCCGAAGCTTTCAGTGATTTTGGTGATATTAATGCGTTAATCGCGCAAGTTCAACAGGAAAATGGGAACGACCAACATTTACATGAACACCGCGTCTCGATGGATGACGATAGTTTTAAAGTCGACGATGGTGAAACCCTCAAAATTGACCGGTCTGGCGTTTATTTAAAAGGTGGCGACGCCTTTACAGCTAACGCGGACGGTGTTTCGATTAATCATGGCGCCATCAAGGCCGATGCCAATGGGTTTAAACTCGGCAACGTGGTCTTTAATGAAGACGGCATCAATATTAACGGCAAACCAGTGTCGATGCCGGACTTTGAACCGACTTTTCCAACGTTAAACTTAGCTGGTGAATACCACGACAGTTTGAATTTAGTCAATGAACAACATTTTGATGTTGCCGCGTTGCAACATGTCACCGTCGCCTATCGGTCTGCACGGGTGAAAATCATGCCAACTCGTGGTGCGAATGACGAAATTATTGTCCGCGAATATATGAACCACAATAATACGACTTATCATGCACAAATTACTCAACAAGGCGATACGTTGGCGATTGATCAAGGTAAGTTTCCGTTCTTGATTCCATTACGCGTCCACGTGCAGATCTTAATTCCGAGTGTGTACGCCGGTAATTTGACGGTGGAAAATCGCTCTGGGGCCTTATTAGTTGCCGGTTTAACTAAGTTGCAAGTGGTTAATTTACGGATTGTCAGTGGTGATTGTCGTGTGGCTAATGTGCAAGCGCAAGCCATGAGTGCCGATATTACTTCTGGTAATTTCGCTTATAACGATGGCCGCGTCACCGACCAGCTTGGTATGCTCGTGAAGAGTGGCCGCATTCGGTTATCACGCGTCCAAGCTGGCCAATTCACCGTTTCGGCCACGAGTGGCACCATTCAAGGTAACGCCTTACGTGGTGGGGGGAGTTGGACGGCTAAGACTGGGGCCTTGAAGTTAGGCTTTGCAGCGATTGACGGTAATATTAATTTGAACGCCAAGAGCGGCACGATTAAGGTCGCCGTTCCCGAAGATGCGAGTTACCAATATGAATTAGAAGCGCACAGTGGGCATGTCAGTGCGCCGAAAAATGGCGTATCCGGCCATACTGCGGATGGGTATCAGACCGGCCAAGTCGGTCAAACTGCACCGTATAAAATTATTGGGCGGACGACCAGTGGCTCGATTCGGTTATATTAGTTGTTAAGGACACCGTTCATTGGAACGGTGTTTTTTTTTGCGACCGAGCATCGCCTAGAAAGCCCCCGTTTGTACCACGTTTCAGCCATAAAAATTCGGAGATGCAAAAAGCCTTTGGAGGTTTATTTACTAACTCTTTTTAGTGAAAAAAAACGTCTTAGATAGCCAGTGACGCGTTAAACGATTTATAATGAAAAAAAGGCGATTTTTTCATTGGAGGCTTTCACATGGGGCTTAGCGAACAACAGATTATTAACCGGCTGGTGCCGACACTTTTACGGCTGCGGCAGACGAATTTTTATCGGGTCATTCAGCGAACGGTGATGTTAACTTTCCCGTTCGTCTTAATCGGGTCGTTTAGTGCCATTATTGAACAAACCGTGTTGACGAAGACCGGTTTTTTAGCCAGTATTTTTCACTTATCAAAGTGGGTACCGTACTATCGATATTTGCATTATCCGTTTGATAATTTGACGAACTTAACGTTAGATAGTGTCGCTATTATTGCCGCGTTTGGAGCGGCTAAGTATCATGCCAAGTTACATCATCGTGATGACCAGTTGTCGGGATTAACGGGCGCCATCGCGCTATTGTTAATTGCTTATCAGTATACTGACCAAGCACAAAATGGCTTGTTTAATGCGCTCTTACTCGGAACGAATGGACTAACCGGGGGGATCATTATCGGTAGTTTGACCGGCTGGTATTTTCAACTATTTAGTAAACCAACCAATATCGTTCAAAAGACGCATGCCGCTGAAATTTTGGACCGGACGTTTCATTCGTTGTTACCGATGCTGATGACAATGCTCACCGCGTTAGTTATTAGTATTGGGATGCATTACTTGTCTGTTATGAGTTACTCGGAAGAATCCTGGGCGCAGTTTCAAAAAATTGCCACGACGAGCCACAGCTTGTGGTTGACGTTTGGCATGGCGGCGTTGACTCTCTTGTTAGAATTGTTTGGGCTAGCGGGACCTTACCAACAACGGCTAGTGACCAATAGTCCGGCGATGACAACTAATTTAAATACCGCCTTGAGCCAACATTCAGCCTATCACGTGCCGTATCCGTTTACGGCTAACACGTTATACGATGCGTTTGGTACCTTTGGCGGGACGGGGATGTTACTGGCCCTAGTAATTGCGATTTATGTGGCTAGTCATAATCATAATTATCACGTGGTCGCCCGGTGGAGCATGTTACCAGCGCTATTTAATGCCAATGGACCAATGCTGACTGGGTTACCCGTTTTGTATAATCCGATTTATTTGATACCGTTTATTTGTGCGCCATTACTTAATATGGCGGTAGCGGCGCTGGCGATTAGTTGGCATTGGATGCCGCCGATGGTCTATCCGGTACCGATTGGGACGCCCGGACCACTAATTGCTTTTATCGGGACGGATGGTAACTGGGTGGCCTTGGTCATTGGGTTAGTCTGTCTCGCGTTGTCCGTGGCTATCTATATGCCATTTATGCGGCTATCGGAAGCCATTTTGCACGCTGCCCATGAAGAAAGTCTACGATCGGAGATGACGGCTGATGAAAACTAATTTGAATCGACAACGCCGCCGTCGGAGTTTAATTGTGTTAATTATCGGGAGTGTCTTGTTGGCACTACTCGTATGGCCCTCGTATCAGTGGACCCAGGCTAACGTGTCTTCGATGACTGGTCGGCATGACTCGCGGCTGTCACCGGTCATTATGATTCCCGGAAGTAGTGCAACACAAAATCGCTTCGACCGCTTAGTCACGCAGTTGAACACTGCCGAAAAACAAAAGCATAGTTTGCTTAAAATTACGGTCAAAAAAGACGACACTATTAAGTATTCAGGGACTATTCGCCCGCGGGATAATGAGCCATTTATTGTCGTTGGTTTTGAAAATAATAAAGATGGTTATAGTAATATTAAGCAGCAAGCCCGCTGGTTCTCACTGGCCTTTAATGCCTTGGCACGCAAGTATCAATTTAATAATTTTAAGGCGATTGGGCATTCGAATGGCGGCTTGATTTATACGTATTTCTTTGAACATTATTTCAAACGTGATGACATTACGGTCAAAAAAGTCATGACGATTGGGTCGCCGTATAATTTCTCGGAAGCTAATTTGAATCATAAGACCCAGATGCTGGCTGATTTTATCAAATATCGCCACCAACTACCGAGCAAAACGACCGTCTATTCCGTGGCGGGAACCGAAAATTATGATACTGACGGCTTAGTGCCGGCGCGCAGTGTGGAGGCGGGCAAGTATATTTATCAAGGCCAAGTCAAACATTTCACGGAAATTACCGTGACTGGGGATAATGCCCAGCATTCTGACCTGCCGCAAAATAAGCAAATCGTCACCTTGATTAAGGAGTACATTTTGGATAAAAAGCAAACGAAGGCGAATAAGGGCTTGGTCGGTGCGGGTACCGAATGACGCGCGGAAAGCATTGGGTCAATTATGGTCCCTCTCGGAAGTGTGGTAAAATTTGAGCAGGGGGTGGCGACATGGCTGGACAACATCGCAATCGCGTGATTACGTTGATTCGCTCGTATTATCCTAATTTGAGTGCCACGGATCGCAAGATTGCTGATTACATTATTAAAGATCCGGTGCAAACGGCCGCCCAGTCGATTTCGGACTTAGCAGCGGCGGTCGGTGTGTCGACCGCAACGGTGTCACGGTTTGTGAAGCGGATTAGTTTTAACAGCTTTCGGGATTTCTCACGTGAATTGACGGCCGCTGAGCCGCTAGAACGGACGAATGCCGAAGCTTTTCAAGATGTCGAAAAACAAACGACTTTTAAAGGAATTGCCGAATCAACTTTCGCCAGTATTCGGAGTTCACTGGACCAAACGAGTCAAGTGATGACGGAAGCGGATTTGAAAGCCGCGGTGCAATTATTATTGCACGCCCATACGATTGGGTTTTACGGTCTCGGCGGTTCGGCGGTGGCGGCCTTGGATGGTTACCATAAGTTCGTCCGCACCGGGATTACGTGTGCCCACAATAGTGATTATGACATGCAATTGATGCAAGCGGCCCAAATGACCGCTAATGATGTGGCCGTGGTCATTTCACATACCGGGCGTAATCAACAAACTTTACAACTTTTAAGTACCCTGAATGCGCAAAAAGTACCGGTGATTGCGTTGACTAGTTTTGGTAACTCACCGTTAGCACAAGCCAGTACCGTGGCCTTTATTTCGGTCGCTGAAGAGATTAATTACCGTTCCGAGGGCTTGACCTCGTTAATCGCGCAAATGAGCATTATCGACAGTTTATTTTTAATGACGGCAGTCCATGGCAATATCAAAATGGCCGCTAGTCTTAGTCGCGTGCGCGACGCCATTAGTCAAACGCGAACGGAGTTATAAAGTTAGGGTTAGTAATAAGATGGGATTGATGGTATGACGAAACAACGGCATTTAAAACCAGTCTATGCACATACCCGGGGCGCGCGTTGGCGTCGTCGGGGCTGGTGGCTGCTGGTTTTGTTGCTGATTGTCGGCCTCGGGTGGGGTGGCGGACAATGGCTTCATTATCAACGTGAAGCGGTTGTCAAGGGCTTTAATGTCCGCGGTGTGGCCGTAACGCAAAATGATGGCTATTTAGATTTTGCAGCCTTACAGTCGGATGGCTTAAAGTTTGTCTATTTGAAGGCGACTCAAGGGGCCAGTTATACCGATGATGACTTTTCGAGCAATTATCAGCGCATCGTCGGTACCAATCTAGGTGTCGGGGTGACGCACGTCTTCAGTTTTTCGAGTTCTGCTGCGGCCCAAGCTGCTTACTTTGAAAAAACAGTCAATGATAATATTGGTAATTTACCGATTGCCATTCAAGTTCAATATTATGGAAACTATACGGCCAAAACGGTCAATGTAAAAAAGGCGCAAGCCAAGTTGCGGGCGCTAGTCTTAAAGCTGACCGAACATTATGGTCGTGAGTGTGTGATTTGGTCGAATACCGCGGTTCAAAAACAACTCGTCAAACCGGCCATCAAAAAGTCACCGCTGTGGTTGGATACGACTAGTACGCATCACCGCAGTAGTCGCGTCTTATTCATGCACTATTCCGATCGCGCGGTCTATCGGCAAAATGGGACGAGCCAAGAATTCAGCGGGGTCGTCTTCAATGGGAGTGCGTCTGATTTTCAAAGCTTGATTGATCAGAGTTTAAATGCAACGAATTGAAAAAGTAGCCTATGTGCCGTTGTGATTCAGCGGTAATTCCAGCCGCTGTAGCGATCGGTCCGAGCCACAAAGCGGTCTCAAACCTCACGGCGGCTGCCATTACCGCTGAACCACAATTAAATTGATTTCGGTATAAAAAGTGGTGCGAAGATTTGTTTGTTCGCACCATTTTAGTTGGTCACTATTTTTGTGAATTGTTTATAAATGATGACTTACTTACCGTGGTTGTAACAAGGGTTGTCAAAGCTAGTGAGTCTGCAGCATATGTCCGGCATAAAGAATACTACCATGGCTGTTTTCCAGCCCATTTAAAGCGGGTTATACCATTCGTGTCAATACAAATAACCGTCACCAATTCTTTGGTGACGGTTATTTGTTGCGTTATTTGAATAGTAGCCTAATTAAGCGATGACTTTCCGCAAACTGGCTGGGAGCCAACATACAAGAATGCTACTAAGCAAGTTTAATTACTAGCGGTTTCGCTGATTTGATTAGGGGATAAGATCACATAGTTACGATTATCCGCTTCATCAAATAAGGTCACCGGGCGTTGTTCATTGGCTTTGATCTCAAGATGAAAGCCGTATTTATCAAGCAAAACTAACTCGCTAGGTGAAATTGATTCCACCGTTGCTGGCATTGAGCGCCCATCGATACGAATAATCATGTTGGGGTCAATTTCTAGTTTATGATCCCGGTGATGCTCTTCGTCGCGATAGGTCCAAGTCCCCGCATAAAAAACTGCTAAATCACCGCTTGCAATCTTTGTGGGGCGTTGTTTGCGTAATAATGTACTTGATAGTCCTGCCAGTAATGATAAGCCAAATAAAATGGCGCCACGTCGCTTCACCGGATCAACCTTCTTTCCTAAAGTTTACCCTTCAAATATACCACTATTGAAAGCGAAGCGTCACGCAATATGCCGGTTCTTAGCAAACCTTTTAACTGGCTGTCATTTTTAAGTAACGAATGTCATTTTGCAGACATAAAACTGGTAGAATGTAATTATAGTAACAACCACAATAATCACGAACAATTAAATTAAAAACGGTTACACACAATTGAGAGGGGTCTGGGTATGTTAAAATTAGGAATCATTGGGACGAATTGGATTACGCAACAATTTATTGATGCGGCGCACGAATCTGGTGAATGGCAGTTAACGAGTGTCTATTCCCGGCATCAAGCGCGTGCTGATGAGTTCGCGGCGGCTAATCATGTGACGGCAACGTTTACGGATTTAAACACCTTTTTCACGACTGGTGATTTTGAGGCCGTCTATATTGCGTCACCCAATAGTTTGCACTTTACCCAGGCGAAGCTAGCCATTGAACATGATAAACACGTCATCGTTGAAAAGCCGGCCGTGGCCAATCAAGCGGAATTTGAACAGTTGGATCGCTGCTTACAAGCGCATCCGGACGTGTTGATGTTTGAAGCCGCCCGCCAGATTCATGAAACTAATTTTAAACGGGTCCAGACGCAGTTATCCAAGCTCGAACGGATTCAAGGTGCGACGTTAACTTACATGAAGTATTCATCGCGCTACGATGCCGTTCGCAACGGTGAAGAGCCGAATATCTTCTCCTTAAAGTTTGCCGGGGGCGCGCTGCAAGATTTGGGCGTGTATTTGGCCTATGATGCGGTCGGCTGGTTCGGAATGCCCGAAGAAGTGGCGTATTATCCAACCTTAATGCGCACGAAGGTTGATGCTAAAGGGGTCGCGGTCTTACGCTACCCGAGCTTTACGGTCACATTGAATGTGGGGAAGACGAGCAATTCGTATTTGCCATCGGAAATCAACGGATTACGTGATACGATTGTGATGGATAATGCAGCCGAGTTGGCTAAAATCACGTATTACGATAACGCCGGTCACGCCCAAAATATTGGTGTGGCCCCGGACGACAATCCGATGTTGGCGGAAGCGCGTGATTTTGCGATGGTCATTAACGACCCGGTCAATCATCAAACTGAATATCAAGTATGGCGGCAATTAAGTCGCAATGTTAATAAATTACTATTTAATTTACGGCAAACTGCGCATCTTTATTTTTCTGACGATGAGCGGCAAGGGCGGTAATAGAAACGAGGAACTATGTTAGACATATTTAAAGGTAAATTTGCGGCGATGGGCTTTACGGAACAATCGCCGATTCAAACGGCGGTCGCGGAACCGATGGCGGCTGGCAAGTCGGTCTTAGGCTTGGCGCCAACGGGTTCCGGGAAGACGTTGGCCTTTACGTGGCCAATGCTCGAAAATGTGCGCGTTGGTGACGGGATTCAAGCGTTAATTTTAGCGCCATCCCAAGAACTCGCGATGCAAACGACCAATGTGGTTCGCGACTGGGCCCAATTAGTCGATGCCAAAGTATTGGCAATTACGGGTGGTGCCAACGTCAAACGGCAAATGGAAAAGCTGAAGAAGCATCCGGAAATTATTGTCGGGACTCCCGGCCGGATCACTAATTTGATTGCGGATGGCAAGTTAAAGCTCGGTCATTTGAAATTAATGATCGTCGATGAAGCTGACGAATTGTTAACGGATGCAACCCTCGACCAAATCCGTGAAATCTTAGATGCTACCTTTGCGGAAACCTTGCAACTAGGCTTCTTCTCCGCCACAGAAACTAAAATTTTAGATGAACTCCCACGTTGGTTTGGCCAACAAGTCGAAAAAATCGACGTGCGCGCCATTGACCAAACGCAAGGCGAAGTCCGTCACCGGACGATGGAAGTCGGCAATAGCCACCGCGTTGATTTGTTAAAACGCATCAGTCGGGTTGATCATTTGCGGGCGCTAGTGTTTTTCAATAAGATGCAAGAGCTCCAACATGTGTCCGTCGAATTACGGCATCAACACGTTGATTTTGTGGCGTTAACGAGTAATCAACGCCAAGTCGACCGCGAAAAAGCGTTGCGGTTGTTCCGACAAGGTAAGGTTGAATTGTTGTTAACGACTGACTTGGCTGCGCGGGGCTTGGATGTGCCCGAATTGCCCGCCGTCATCAACTATCAATTGCCTAAAGACGTTACCACGTATATTCACCGCAGTGGTCGGACCGGGCGGATGGGCGCCGAAGGGTTAGTCCTGACCCTCGGCAATGACCATGATGTGCGGGACTTCAAAAAGATGATGAAGTCAACGGATTATGACATCAAGCCGGGCTATTTGGTTGATTACAAGATTGTTGATACGAAGCCTAGCAAAGTGGCGCCAACCTTAACGTTCGAACATGTCAGCAATCCCGCCGATGTGGCTAACGGTCGGCACCGCGTTGAAGGCCAAGGCCATCCGGATCACGTCGCGCATGCCGTCGTGCCGAATGAACCGAAACCATTCAAGGCACCCGCTAAACCCAAGAAGAAACGATCGCACAATAAACATTCCAAGAAAAAAGGGATGCGTAAAAAGAACCGCGAACGCTTCAATCAAGACTAGAATTGCAAATTCAGTCAATCCGTGAGAAGATATTTTACGGATTGATTTTTGGCCCCATAGCACAATTGGATAGGGCACCCGCCTCCTAAGCGGTTGATTCCGGTTCGATTCCGGATGGGGTCATATGAATATTAATTAAATCGTTTCGTACCAACGTAAAACGTTGATATGAAACGGTTTTTGTTTTTAACAAAACGCTGAAAAACGGTATAAAAAGATATTTTGGTGCACATTTTGGTGCACATTAGGCATTTTTGTAAGATTTGTGCACCGACTTGTGCACCAAACCATCCATCGAGCTTAGAGCCACAAGGGCTTTGGCAGTCTCCTTTTTTTCCATTTCTCGTAAAAGGTGAGAGTAAACGCGGATGGTTGTAGAATAATTAGAGTGACCCAACCGTTCAGAGATATAGTAGATTGAGACACCCTTGTAAATCAAATATGAAGCGTGTGTATGGCGTAGTCCGTGAAAGGTAATATCTTTAGACCCAATACGTTTTAAAACTCTGTGAAGCGTCTGATTTGCGCTTGTATTGTCAGGCACGCGCCCATACTGATTAATAAAAATTAAATCAAGTGGATTATCGATTCCTAGTTCTTTTAGTTTTACGATCTGCAGGGTGTGAAAACTTTTTAGAATATCAGCTAGGTGATCAGTAATTTTTATTAGCCGCTTAGACTGTTCATTTTTGGTATCAGCAAATCCATTTCGTAGTAATGTATCCCAGGTCTTATTGATTCTCAGGGTTTTGAAATCAAAAGAGAAGCAATCCCATGTTAGACCGGCAACCTCACTGTACCGAGCGCCAGTTTGCAAACTAACTAGTGCCATTAGCTTAGTCAAGTGAGCAAAAGTTAAGTCTGATTCAAGCGCACGAGTTAGCTTTTCGGTATCTTTACCATCTAAATATTTCATTTCTTTGGGCTTCTCTGGGCGACCACTAATTTTGGTGTGCGCTGTAAAATTACGCTTAATAATGCCATCATCGATAGCATATTGGACGGCTGACTTAATTTGTACGTTAACTTTTTCGGAGCTGCTAAGCGAACGAGGACTTCGACCTATAGGATTGGCATAATCGTTTAGAAACTTCTGATAATCGGTACGTGTTATTTCATCTAATCGTTTGCCAGCAAAATAATTATTAACAATTCCAAGCGTATACTGATAACGTAAGCGACTAGACTTTGCTAAAGTTGGTTCCTTATAAGTCTGATACCATTTTAAAAAGTAATCCGTAAATAGTTGTTTACCTAATCTTGGATTTATACCATTGCTAACATCAATTTCATTTTGGTTAGCCCATTCTTGGGCTTCACGCTTAGTTCGAAAACCGCCTTGATTGATAAATTTACGATTTCCTAAATCATCGTAATATGAAACACGTGCATTCCATGTTTTACCACGCTTATTAATACTTGCCATTTATATTTCCTCCTTAAATTTCACCTAGGCGGGTAGAATTTTAAGGACTTGCAGGCATCACCTCCTTAGTTGTGATAATATTATGTATGTAAAAAGAGCGGAGTAATCCACTGGTTTTTATTGGCAGCACATCCATCTTCTTGGCGGGAGCGGATGCGCTTTTTTTATTTGTAGCAAACAGTCGTTCAGTATATACTCATACTAAACAATTAGTTAGGAGACACATGACTATGGACAAATTAGTTTATTTAGTTCCAGGCTTCGTATCTTACATCATTTTACGTCTTGTTTTGTGTGAGGTAATTAAATGAATGAATTTATTGAATGTTTGTGGAACCTGCCACCTTTACAAGTCTTTTTTAAGTATTGGTATATTTGGATATTAATTGTTAGTATTTTGATTTTTTGCGATTGGCGGTTCCATAGTGAACGTTAAAAAGTTTCTCCCAAGATCTGTGAGTCTGTAATACGTATCAATAACTGTTCCACTAGATTGCATATTAATGCTTCCAAATCTTTTTTCAAAGAGACCAAAATTAGTAAGTCGCTCGCATAAGCCGATTAAATAGAACTTGTCCAATTGAGTATCAAAAAAAGTAACTACATCCTCAATCTGTATCCATTTGTCCGGTTCTAATTTTTGTGTCCCCAGCAATAGCTTTATGTCTGTCAGGTCAATCTGTGGAACAATTGAAGTGAAATATTGTTCTTGCTCCCAATCAATTTTTGATGGTGATTTTAAAATGTTTAAGAAACCATTATGAAGCATCGAACGTTTTGCAAGTGTTGGGTCTGATTCAATAATGTTATTTACTTTTTCCATATATTGGGAAATTTGTTCCGAATACTGATTAATTTCATCGGAACTTGTTAATTGTGTTTTGACTTTTTCTACTTCTTCGCTAAGATGATTATAAAATTCTTCAATGCGCTTGAATCTTTTCTCATTTTTTGCTCCAAAATAGGCGGTTTGTAACGCTGGTCCGAATGTCGGAACGGAAGCAACTGCGGCTTCCACAGCAAGCCAAGCATAGTCTTTGCCGTGAAGCTTGTCATTAGAATTGTCCATTAGTGAAAACACCTCACTGCTATATTATTTTTGAGCACATCCTCAACTTTGGCCGGCTGGGGGATGTGCTTTTTTATTGCAACGCGAGCGGCAGGAGTCGAACCTGCATAGTAACTTTGGAGGTAATTCTATGTGTAAATAAGTCGTTACTGTTCTACCGTTGAACTACGCTCGCATGTTGCCCGCTAGGCTGGTAGTGGGCGAGGGTGCTAATCTGAATCTTTACCTGTAACAGTAATTTTGCTAGCGACAAGTGATGGAACTGTGTTACTGCCACCGATTTTCGTGTCATAGGATTGACGTTTTGAAAATACGCCCTGTATATCAACGTAATCGTCTTCAACGGCTGCTGTTTTGCCATCATAGGCAACCATAAATGTGTGGTCTGGATCATCGTCCGTATATACTAAGAGAACCGTTTGGCCGTCTGTTTCGTCAGCTTGAAGGACTTCAGCCTTGGAAATGTGGTATGACTTGCCAACCCAATCATCAGATTTGACGAAATCGCCATAAGTATATTTTTCAGCATTGTTTTCGCCTTCGGTTGCGTTATATGAATCACTTGTATCTGAACTACTGTCATTGCTACTAGAACTGCTATCAGAATCTTTATATTCAGTAATGGTTAGCTGTGACTTCGGACTCTTATGGCCTTTATAGGTAGCGTATACAGTATACTTTCCTGAAACGAGGTATTCGTCACTAAATTTGCCATTTTTATTTGCTTTTACAGTGTCTGAAATTCCATCTTTATCAGTAGGCTTGAAATGGATCGTGGATCCAGGAGTAGCTGTTCCTTTTACGGTAGTTACATCGTCAACTTTATTTCTATACAAAGAAACACTGACTGTTGTATTTTGGTTGACTGATTCATCGTTAGAAGATGCGCTCGTTGATTTTATCCCGGCAAATAACAGTAGCGCGAAAGACAAAAAAACTACAACGATTGAATATATAGATGTCTTTTTCCATTTTCTTAGATCTTTGCCTTTAATTTTCTTAAAAATCCATCCAATCGTTGCAATGATAAATATCAAAATTGCTATTAAAAACACCAAAAAAGACAATACCCCTAATGTTTCCAAAAATACAACACCCCTAAAATTTCAGCTTTTACCGACGTCCGTATCTGGTCTTATGTAAGTATAATACTGCTAAATATGTAGAACGTGTGTTCTTTTTAACGCATAAGCATAGGAGCAATAAGCTCCTATAATATAACTCTGCCTATAATACGTACCTGGTCATCTTTAACATGACGTGGTTCATATTTTTTATTAATAGATCGCAAGATGACTTCATCAGAAGTGTAGTCGTAGTAAATTTGCTTACAAGTAACACCGTCACCATCAATTTCAACAATAGCAATCTCGCCATTTTCAACTTCTTCTTGCTGTTGGTAGAAGATAATTTGACCATCGTGGATAAGTGGCTCCATCGAATCGCCTTGAATACGGATAGCTGTGTCAGCCCCGTGTGGCACGTCAGTGAAGTCGTCGTGTTCAATTTCTACATCACCATAGGTCAATTCAGTAGGGTTAGCGGCTGACTTACCAACAAGTGGCAAATTAACAACTTTACCATTTTGTTCTTTCAGTTGATTGTCAGCGTAGTTGTAAACATTTTGCTGACGATCAGCATTGAGCTTATTTACTGTTTCAGATATTTTTATTTTGACATCTGAAAGAAGTTCATTATCAGGATCTAATATAGAAAGTGGGCTTATTTGTAAAGCTTTTGAAAGTTTAATGATTTTGTCTCTACCCATATTTTCTATATATCCGGTTTCCCATTTTCTAACAGTTGATTTTCCCACACCTGTCAATTTTCCAACTTCATCTAGGGTTAACCCCAGTTCTAATCGGCGTTCTTTTAGATTCATCACGTTAGCACCTCCATGTATACATAATAGCATTTATGTGTCTTAAAGTATACATATTAGTGTGCTTTAAAATAAAAAAGTTTATTTTAGGACACTTTGATGTTGACATTAGCAAATATAGGTGTTTTAATTAAAGTGTCCTAAAGGAAACGAGGTGGCGATATGAACAAGAACAAATTATTGGGGATCATTAAAACAAAAGGGCGTACGGTAAAAGATGTGGTACAAAGCATTAACAATTTTGAAAATGTTTCAATCACATACTCGACATTTTACAAAGGTTTGAGAGATGAGCGTCCATTCAGGCAAAGTGAAATACTAGCACTGTCGAAAACGCTCGGCTTATCAGAAGACGATATTATGAGTATTTTTTTTGGAGAACTTGTGTCCTAAAAGAAACACTCTGCTGAAAGGAATGATTCACATGCAAGAAGTACAACAAGTTAAGTTTAACGGAGATCTAATTTTAACTACTGAACAGTTAGCCGAATTTTATGGAACAACCTCACGACGCATTACTGATAATTTTAATGCTAATAGGGACAAATTTATTGAAGGTACTCATTATTTTCATTTAGAAGGTAGCCAACTGAAACAATTTAAGAACCAAACCCGAAAAACGGGATTGGTTAGTGAACACACCGGTGCAATTAATTTATGGACTAAGCGTGGTGCCAGCCGGCATTCAAAAATGCTTGGAACTGATCAAGCTTGGGGCATGTTTGATGAGCTGGAAGAAAACTACTTTAATCCAAAACGGCTTGTACTGCCAACATCCCCGCGAGAAATTGCACGATTGGCACTGCAAGCCAATGAGGAAACTAACCAACGCCTGGATAGCGT
>NZ_AYGX02000044.1 GCF_000498955.2 Lactiplantibacillus fabifermentans DSM 21115
GGTTATGCTGAACAATTTGTCCAAAAATTCGGATTAAATTTGCAATCTACCATATCTCAGTATTTTTTTGACTAAACACATTGGGCTAGTTTGAATGAATCATCCCAATTGCGACGTTGAACTGAACATATGCTGTTCAATACTTATAGACTCTCAATTGGCAAATGCATGCCTTTCCAACCTTCCAGCGCACAAGATAGTTCGTAGGCCTTGAAGTCAGCGGATAATAACGTTAACAAGGCAACCTTGCCAAGCGTGGTCCCGGCTGTCCAGTCATAGACCACGTATGTTTTGTGCTGATCAAGTTCAGACAGGCGGTTAGCCAAATCTTTGGCCGGCATCGCAATCGCACCTTCAATCTGATCTTTTTTAATTTTAGCAGGCGCATTACGGACATCTAAGATCACGTATTGTGGATTAGCTTGTTGCGCATCAGCCATGACCGTTTGATGATCAATATATAGGCTTAAATAAGTTTTCAAAAAATCGATTTTAGTTGTTTCCATGATGACGCTCCTCTTCTAAGTTAAGGTTTCTGGTGCCAATGTTTATTTTTTGTAGCAATGTTGAAAGTGTTTTTATTTCACTGGCAGATAAAGCAGCAGTAATCGTTTGAACGGCTTCAAAATTGCGTGGTAAAAACTTCTGCAACACCGCTTTCCCAGTTGGCGTCAATTGAATTAGAATGGAACGTTTATCGTTGGGAGCACTGAGTTTGATGACTAACCCACTGATCATTAACCGATTTAAAATTTTGGTCACAGTCGGTCGCGCCGCCCCTAATTTAGTCGCTAATTCAGAAGGCGCCAAGCAGTAATTCTCAGCTCGAAATAAAAACATTAAAATAATAAACCGGGTTTCGGTTAAATCTGACGCAGCGAGCACCTGGTCATAAGCCTTTTGCATTTCGCGATAAGTCCATTGCAAATCTAAAAACAAAACGGCGGCACTGACATCAGTCTTAGGATCGCCATATTCAGCAATCGTCCGACTAAGGCGCTTTTGGTCAGGACGATCCGTAAACTTAAAGTTGTCCATGATGATTCCTCCAAATATAGTTAGCTAGCTAACTATATTGATAACTATACTCGCTTTAATAGACAAAGCAAGTTTTTTTTAACAAATTCATATTTAATACTAGTTAATTGCGACTGCTCTAAGGTGATACCTTCAAGTAAAATTGTTCTAAACAGCGTTGAAAGTCAATCCCCGATAAAACTTGGCACATACCGATGTTCAATTTTTTGTCGGTCAAGATCCGGTCTACAAAAACGGATTATTCAAAATTGGAGTGGAAAAGGTTGCACTTTTAAAATAACTTGATATACTTACTAATAGTAAGTGAAACGAAAAAGCTAATTTTGAAAGGATTGTATAAACTATGACAAAGTATGGTGTAATTGTTGGTTCTATTCGTAAAAATTCATATTCTAAAGGGGTGGCTGACGCCATCGTTGCTGGTCTACCAGCGGATGCAGAAGTAACGTACTTAGACATTAGTCATTTACCATTGTACAACCAAGACTTAGATGCTAATTCTCCAGTTGAATACACTGAATTCCGGGCAGCCGTGGCTGCTCAAGATGCAATCCTCTTCGTTACTCCAGAACATAACCGCAGCATTCCAGCCGCATTGAAGAATGCCTTAGACATTGCTTCACGTCCATGGGGTGAAAGTGTTTGGAGTGGTAAGCCTGCTTTGGTTGCGTCACAATCAATCTCAGGTATTGCTGGCGTTTTAGCGCACCATGTCTTACGGCAATCATTAGTATTCTTAGACATGCCAACGATGCAACAACCAGAACTGTACATCGGTAACACGGATAAGTTAGCCGATGAAACTGGCAAGATCACTAACGAAGGTACGCAAGCTTTCTTAGCAAGTGCCGGTAAGCAATTTAGTGAATTTGCAGCTAAGTTCGTTAAATAATTTACAAAAAAACGTGTTGCTAGTTGGACAAGCTAGTAACACGTTTTTTTTGTAATATGGAAAATCAGGTTCGATTGATATTTGGCATGATTAAGTTTTTAAAATGATGACATGGCAATTAGTGCGACTAAACGGAATCTTACTTGCAATGATTGGTTATAAATTTAGGCGCCGACACATGGCCCTTCAAGCTTGGTGCGCGGCAATTTCAATCGTAATTATTTTAATACTAGCGATTCAACTGTGGCCGTTATTGGGGATTGCTAATCGTACCGCTGGGAGTCGGCCTGATTGTAGTAATCGTCCTGTTTTTGAAGTATTTGCGGATATAAGAATTTTGGTATCAATCATAGCAGTCTGCACAATATTGTGGGAACTTTTATGGCGTATCATTAGTTTCTGATATCAAAAAAACATACTAAGGTAGATTGCAAATTTAATCCGAATTTTTGGACAAATTGTTCAGCATAACCTG
>NZ_AYGX02000045.1 GCF_000498955.2 Lactiplantibacillus fabifermentans DSM 21115
CAGGTTATGCTGAACAATTTGTCCAAAAATTCGGATTAAATTTGCAATCTACCTATCATTCTTTATTCAAAAGCGTGCCACTGCAGCACGCTTTTTATGTGGCGTTTATTTGACTACTAGCGGATTATTGGCGCTGCCAGCTGACCGTCATTCCAGCCGCTATGCGGACCAGTTCCAGCCTGAGAAGCGGTCTTGAACTTCGCTTTCGAGGCCACAAACCAGGTCTCAAAAGACGTCCGTGGTATAAACGGGATAAAGACCGATTCCGTTAACGCCACCTGCATGGCAGCTCAATTGATTTTTGTATAAAATAAATGTTAATGAGTTATAATGAAAGCGATTACGTTAGCGAAAAATTTTGTGTTGAATAGTCAAGTAGAAGAAAGACGCTGATACTTTTTTCCAAATTAGGTCTTTGAATGTAGACGCCCTCAAACCCATAGTTTTTTGATTCTTGGTTGTGGGAGTTTAACACCTTTAGATTTGTCTTGCACACTAGACAATTTTCGTAGATTGGTACAGTTCGTGTGCTTTTAAAAGTATGAAAACCACACTGATTAAATTGCGGGCTGTTAAGACACTAGTACGCTGATGTCGAACTGCCTGTTATTTCTTCTTAATAGTATGATGCAAGTCACCACCACGAATAATTAAATGACCGTTTTGTTTTTTTATTATCTGGCTGGCAGATTTTATCAGTAGCCTAGGATTATCTAGCTACGGGGGGGAATAATTATGCTGGGAAAAGATATTAGTTTGTTAAGGAATAGCGCTGCTTTGTCTAGGGATGAACTTGCCAGTCAAACACAAGTACCAGTTGATGATTTGTGTGATTGGGAAGATGAAGTGAAGTTGCCAAGAAAAAGAGATTTGGTAAAACTTGATAAAGTTTTAGGAAGTAATTTATCAGTCAGTACGTATAAAGACTTATGTTCAGCCAAACGAATAGGTCAAAAACTATCAACTGTAAAAGTAGTATCAATCGCAACGCTATTAATATTTATGGATTTATTTATGACAGGTTTTGGCTATCAGCCAACGTACGTTTTCGTTATTTTACTGTTTTTGACGACATTTGTAACTTTTCCGGCGTTCTTTTTTGAGTATTGGAAAATAACAGATTCAAAAATTGAAAAAGTTTATTATTCAAATAATTTCATTATAAAGACAGTACAAATATTAGTTCCGACACTCAGGGAAAAAAAGGATATTCAATTTAGTGATATTGATACTATAACGATTCACTATACTCTGAAGAAACGTGTCAGTCCGTTTGATTTTTGGCCGGATTATTTTGTCCCAGTCGTTGAAAATGGTGACAGTAAAGAGAATATTAATATTGATTATCATTTGTATGAGTCTCTATACGATACAATGTTGTTTTTGGGATCGCGCAATGTGAAAATCAGCGATCCCCAGCTGATTTTAAAAGTTATTAATAATAAGGAAAACTTGCGTAATCACTTCCATTTACAAGAAAGAGATATTTAATCTGCAACGATAATTTCGTGGTTGCATCATTTATCTGACGCGCTAACTTTGCTGAAATTAATAAATTGTGTTTGATTGCGGTTAGCCAATGTTACCAAAAAAACTATCATATCCCTTTAATACCAAGATGCTAATTAAATTAATATTTCAACTAACCTCACAATTAGCAACCAGAATTCACTGATAGGGTAGATTGTAAAATTAATCCGAACGCTGTTCGGACAAAAAAGATCA
>NZ_AYGX02000046.1 GCF_000498955.2 Lactiplantibacillus fabifermentans DSM 21115
CAGGTTATGCTGAACAATTTGTCCAAAAATTCGGATTAAATTTGCAATCTACCATACAACTTTAAGGTGATGGATTTGTTGAGCAATTGTCGAATATGCACTTGTCCGTAAACAGGAAATAATTTCAGCGGAGCCAGTTCGGGACGGTTTGCAAACGTGGCGGCAGACCGCGGTTTGGCTGGTGCCGTTCTCCACGACCGCTGTCCCGGACTGGCGGAGCGGCACTGTCGCAATTAAAAAAGTCGTTTCCAAGTTTAACGCTTGGAAACGACTTTTGATTAACTGGCCAGTAAGTGTTGTTGCTTACGGTTGAGTTGGATGGTTTTATAAGGCTTGAAATCGCCGGATTGCTCTGTTTGGTTGTCTTCAGCGAAGATGCTGACTTCGTGTTGCGGGACGCCGAGTTGGTAGACGTAGCGTTGGTGGTGCAATTCGACGCATAAACTAGTGGGACTGAAGGTTTGCCAATGTAGTGGTTGTGCTGGTAATAACTTGAGTTTCTGTAAATCTGACAACATTTCATTTGGGGTCATTTTTGACCACTCCTTCCAATTATTAATGGTAGTCGCTACCGTCAAATTTGTTAAATGATATGCAAGATAAAGCTTGTCAAAGTAGGAATGAAAGCGTAATTTTAAAGTAACGAAAATAGAACGGGAGTGATTTATATGAGTAATCGTGTCACCCAATTATTAGGCATTCAATATCCAATCATCCAAGGCGCCATGCAAAGTGTGGCCACCGCTAAATTAGCTGCGGCGGTTTCTAATGGTGGGGGCTTAGGCGTGATTGCGGCGGGGGGCTTAAGCGCTGATAAACTTCGTGAACAAATTCACGAATCGCGTGACTTAACCGATAAGCCGGTCGCCGTTAATTTGATGTTGATGGCGACTAATATCCCGGAATTATTACAGGTAATTTTAGCTGAAAAAGTACCTGTCGTGACGACCGGGGCGGGGACGCCGAAGTTGTTCATTGATGATCTCCACGCCGCGGGGATTAAAGTGATTCCGGTAGTGCCAAACGTCAAAATTGCTAAGAAGATGGTCGCAATTGGTGCTGATGCGGTCATTGCAGAAGGCATGGAAGGTGGCGGCCATATTGGGACCTTGACGTCGCAAGCCGTTTGGCCACAAATCGCTGATGCCATTGACGTGCCGTTGATTGCCGCTGGGGGTATTGCGGATGGTCGCGGTGTCGTTAGTGCTTTAGCCTTAGGGGCCGAAGCGGTCCAATGTGGCACGATTTTCTCAATTGCTAAAGAAAGTCCTGTTGGTGATAACTGGCGCCAAGCGGTGATTAACGCCGATGACACGAGTACCGTCGTAGTAGGTCAAAATGTGCGCGTGGCGAGTCGGGCGTTGAAAAATGCGGAAACTACGGCGTTGCTACAAGTTGAGGCGGACCAAGCTGACCGGGCCGCTTTCAATCAACGTTTAGATACGGCTCTGAATAAAGCCGTTCGTGAAGATGATGCTGAAAATGGCGTGATGTACAGTGGCCAAATTGCTGGTTTGATTAAAGCCTCTTTACCAGCCGCTGAAGTCGTCACTTATTTGATGGCGGATGCGCGCAAAGTTCAAGCAGCGATGGTGCAATTATAACCAGTAAATTAATTGTGGCAACCGGCCTTTTTTTACAAGACTTCTAAGCAGTCAAATACTTGCAAAACAAGTATAATCAGCACAAAAGCATTTAAGGAGTATTGCCGATGAAAAGTGTCCGTGTCATGTTATATGTGGAAGATGTCGATCAGTGTGTTCAGTTTTGGTTGGACTATGTAGATGCTAAAATTGCGGCCACGAGTACTTTACCAGATGGGTCGCAGAATGTGGTTTTGACTGTTGCACCTGAAGTTGAACTTTCCTTTTTTAGCAAGGAATTCATTAAAACCTTCTCGCCAGAAGTGGCTGAAAATGTCCCATCATTGATGTTTTTCACCGACCGTTTTCGGGATTTACATGCAAAGATTCCTAATGCTGGTGATATCAGCGACCAGCAAGGCACGTTAACGTTTAACTTTGCTGACCCGGAAGGCCATTACTTTGTGGTGGCCCAAGCTTGATTAGTAAAAATTGAGACGTTTATCCAGTGAAAAGCTGGTAGAACGTCTTTTTTTTGTTGATCAATAGTTTCGAGGACTAAATGTGAAAGCGTATACAAATTCGTGTATAATAAAGTTAACTTAGTAACATGAAGGGAAGTTTTTCGTATGGTACAAACTAACTTAGCAAAGCCAATGGTTAATAATGATTTCACCGATGTCGTTTTCAAACGGCAATCGGTGCGTAAATTCGACCCGAGTGTCACCATTGATCCGGAAGAATTACAAACGATGATCAGTGAAGCGACTAACGCGCCCTCCGCTTGCAACTTGCAATCGTGGCACTTTGTGGTCGTTAACAGTGATGCCGGTAAGGCCAAAGCCAAAGAAGTTTTGATGCCATTCAACTATCCACAATTGGATTCATGTTCCGCAATGATTTTCGTGCTCGGTGATACGAAGTCGCATGAAGTTTATCGCGACGTTTGGAATCAAGCTTGTGAAGATGGCCGCATTACCCCTGAAAAGCGCGATGAGATTTTCCAAACGTTCTTACCGTTATACGAAAAAGCGAGTCGTGAATTTTTAATTGGCGATGCCACCATTGACAGTAGTATGGTCGCCATGCAACTCATGTTAATTGCGCGGGCCCACGGCTATGATACGAATCCGATTGCCGGTTACGCCGCTGACAAAGTTGCGACGACCTTTGGGTTAGATGCTGAACGTTTCGTCCCAGTCGTCGCCTTAGCGATTGGGAAAGGCATCGAGGAACCCTTAGTAACGACGCGTTACGATGCCAAAACTTTGACTGACTTTATCTAAAAATGATGATTAAAAGACTGGAATTGCCGTTGGGTGTCAGCGATAATTCCAGGCGCCGTGGCGACCGGTTCGAGCCAAAAAGCGGTCTCGAACCTCACTTTGAAGCTTGACCCAACCCGTCAATCTCCAAAGATGTCGGTGCCGTAAGCTCGGCCCAAAAAATGCCGAGCTAACGCCACGTTCACGGCGACTTCCATTATCGCTGACACCCAACTAAAATGTGCTTAAAATCAAACAATAGACTCCGCTACAACGTATCAATGTAAGTAGCGGAGTCTATCTGTGTTTAACCTCAATTTAGCTGTCGGCTGGCCGTAATGGAATCGGCCATGCAGGTGGCGTTAACGGGATTGGGCTGTATCCCGTTTACACCACGGACGACTTTTGAGACTTGGTGTATAGGCTCAAAAGCGAATTTCAAGACCGCTTCTCAGGCTTGGACTGGTCCCCATGGCGGATGGAATTACGGTCAGCCGACAGCGGCAAGGCCAAGTCAGTTCGTCGAATAACAGCGATTAAAAACTAATGCTTGCCCTCGAACGCGTTCGAACAGGTATACTGGGATTAACATCAAACGGGAGCGAAATTTATTATGATTAAATACCTTTTTTCAGACTTAGACGGGACTTTATTAAATCCAGAAGGCGTTGTGAGTGCGACGAATGTGGCCGCGATTACGGCCAGTGACTTGCCGATGACCTTAGTGTCGGCCCGGGCGCCGATTGAAATGTTGGCACCAATTCAGGCGTTACATTTGAATGGCCCACAGATTGCCTTTAATGGTGGCTTAGTGTTCACTTATGAAAATGAACAGATTACGCCATTACAAATGCATCCACTAGAACAAAATCGGGCGCGGATGTTGCTGGAGTTTATTCAAACGAGTTTTCCCAAGGTCAGCTTGAGTTGTTACACGCAGGACCACTGGTATACCGAACACGTCGACCGCGGCGTCTTGGCCGAACAACAGTTGACCGGTCAACAACCAACCATTGCTAATTATGAGACGCTGTTGGCTGATGAAACGAATCGTTGCTTCAAAATCATGATTATGACGCTCGATACGGTCATGATTCAAAAATTGGCGGCGGACTTGAAGGCATTGAACTACGCTGACATTAGTGTGAAATTATCGGGGCAAACGTACTTGGAAATCACGAGTGACTTAGCGCAAAAGTCGAGTGGAATTGCGTTTATCAAAGATTATTACCACTTGCAAACGGCCGAAACGGCGGCCTTTGGTGACGGTGAAAATGATTTGCCGATGTTCAAATCTGTCGGCACTGCCATTGTCATGGCTAATGCGACGCCAGATATTCAACAAGTCGGTCACTGGGTCACTAAATCCAATGCGGACGATGGGGTGGCGTATGCCATTCAAAATTATGTAACGGAGGGGTAACGATGACGAATATTCGTGATATCGCGCGCTTGTCGGGGTACTCCGTGTCGACCGTGTCACGGGTCATTAACCGTCAAAATTACGTTTCTGAGGCGACGCGCACGGCGATTCAAAAAGTCGTCGATGAATTGGATTATGTGCCGAATGCGGTGGCCCGTGATTTAAGTCGGGGCCGGACGCAAAATGTGGGGGTCGTATTGCCACACTCCGACCACCCGTATTTTACCCAACTCGTGCATGGCATCATGCGCGCCGCCTTTGAAGCGAACTATCATGTCGTTTTGTTGCCATCCAAGTACGATGCGGCCTTGGAATTACAATATTTAGAAGATTTACGTCAGAAAGCTTATGATGCGTTGATATTCACGTCGCATGGCTTGCCATTAACGGAATTGAATCACTATCGGCGTTACGGGTCGATTGTCGTTTGTGAAAATCCACAAAGATGTCCGATCCCCGCTGCTTATGCGGAACGGCAGGCGACCTATGAAGCAGCCTTTAACCATTTGAAACAACGTGGCGCCAACCATATCGGGATTTTAGCTAGTCGTGACGTCGCGATTAGTGCCACGACGCAAGCGATGGTGCAAGCGTATCAAACGGTGTTCGGCCAGCCATTAGCGGCGGCGGCGATTTTTACCGGGGTGGCGACCCCGGCGGATGGCGACCGCGCCGGGCAGTATTTCTTGACGCAGATACCCACCGTGGATGCCGTCTTGACGAACGGCGACGATATTGCGGTGGGCATGTTACGCGCATATCGTCGCGCCGGCGTTAAACCGCCGTACTTGATTGGCCAAGAGCACCAACTGGCTGGAGAAGCGTTGAATTTACCCACGATTGATCACCATTTTGAGGAAGTGGGGGCCCGGGCATTTAAACTAGCAATTACCGGTCAAACTCAAAATGTGGCGATACCATCTGAATTTTTATTGCCAAAATAATTGGTTTGAAAGTGCGGTTTATCAGTATTCCGTACTTTTTTGTTGGCCAATAGTTAGAAAAATGGTTAGTTTTTGTTGTATTAAGCTAACTATCGTGCTAATATAATTGACGTTCCGAACAAGTCGTCGTTATTCCGAATTCAAATAGCGACATTTATCCAATAGTTAGCTTTTAATTTCAAAAGCTAACAATATTCTAAATAAAACGAGGTAATGATTATGACAACTAATAGTCGCGATTTATATCAAGCGTTTGGCAAATTGATGCAAAACCGGTATTTCATGATGGCCGTGGTGCATCAACATGATTTTATGGGGCATGGCGGTCCCAGTGGTAGCCGCGGTCAACTGCGGTTACTACAATTGTTGATGGATTCACCCGCTGGCTTAACTAACGCCGAAATTGCCGAGATTTTAGATATCCGGCCAAGCTCCGTCAGTGCCACCATTAACCGCTTGGAAGAAGCCGGGTTAGTGGAACGGATTCCAAGTGAGACGGACAAACGCGCTGTCATCGTGCGCTTGAGTGACAAAGGACGGCAAATGACCGATTCCCGTGACCAAGGTATCGACATGTTGACCGATAAGCTGTTTGGTTGTTTAACGGCCGATGAACAGGCGGAATTACAACGATTATTAGATAAGTTAAGTGAAAATGCCAGTGATATTGATTGGCAAGCAATGCGAAAGATGGGGCATGAAAGTGGCTGGCCTAACCATCATGGTGGTTTTGGCGGTCGCTGGTTTTAATTAAATTAGATTAGAGGCGTTAGGGTATGGAACGGAGAATTGAAGCACCAACTAATAAGCAAGCCAAACCGGGCAAGTTTGACCTGCAAGGATTTTTGAACTTGATTCGACAAACGAAGCCAAAATATTGGCAGTTATGGGTCGGCTTATTATTAGGCCTATTAGCAACGGGCGCGCAATTAGTCGTACCCAAGTTTGCGCAAACGTTGATCAATGGGTTTAGCCATGGCGTTAACACGGCATTACTTGGTGGCGTGATTGGGTTATTTTTACTGAGTGCAGTAATCAGTGCCGTCTCGGGTAGTTTACTCGGAATCTTTGGTGAAAATGTGGTCGCTAATTTGCGGACCACGTTATGGCACAAATTAGTCCGGTTACGCGTCAGCTATTTTGATGATGTTAAAACCGGTGAAATGACGTCACGGCTCGTCAATGACACGACGCAAATCAAAGATTTATTAGCGAACTCGTTTCCACAAATGGTAACCTCACTGATGCAACTCATTGGGGCGCTGGTGATTATGGCGTTCATGGATTGGAAGATGACGGCGATTATGTTCTTAGCCGTCCCACTGATGATGTTAGTCATGTTTCCAATCATGCGCTGGACGCGCGGCGTCGGTCATCAACGCCAAGATGCCTTAGCGAAGTTCAGTGGTACCGCGGATGAAACTTTGACCGAGATTCGGTTAGTGAAGTCCTCCAATGCCGAAAACTTTGAAACGGCTAACGGTGGCGACCAAATTCAAAAGTTGTATAAAATCGGGGTCAAAGAAGCGCTGTATGATTCGATTGCGGGTCCCGTAATGACCGCCAGTATGATGGCCTTGTTTGTTGGCGTCTTAGTTTACGCCGCCGCCCGAGTGGCTAGTGGGACGATGTCCATGGGGATGCTCGTTTCATTCCTGATGTACTTGTTCCAAATCATTGGACCAGCCGGGACGCTTGGTCAATTCTTCACCACGTTGTCTAAAGCCAATGGGTCAACTGAACGCGTGCGTGATTTATTAGCGGAACCTGAAGAACAATTGGAAGCCGGCGCGACGCAATCGGTTGCCGACCAGACTTTGGCGATGGAACATGTGGACTTCGCCTATGAAGACGGCCAACCAATCTTACACGATGTGAACTTTGAAGCCAAACCAAATACGGTCGTGGCCTTCGCGGGTCCTTCCGGTGGTGGTAAATCAACCGTGTTTGGGTTATTGGAACGCTATTATCAACCGCAAAGTGGCCAAGTAACGATTGGTGGGCAAAATGTCGCCGATTTGAGTTTAGCCGACTGGCGCTCACAAATTGGCTATGTCAGCCAAGATTCCGCCATCATGGCTGGGACGATTCGCGACAACTTAACGTATGGTTTAGCGGGGACGTTCACGGATGACGACTTGTGGCACGTCTTACAACTTGCTTCGGCTAACAAATTCGTCCGCGATATGCCGAATGGCCTAGATACCCAAGTCGGCGAACGCGGTGTTAAAGTCAGTGGTGGTCAACGCCAACGGTTGGCGATTGCCCGGGCATTCTTGCGTGATCCAAAGATTTTGATGTTAGACGAAGCAACCGCTAGTTTGGATTCCGAATCCGAAGCGATGGTGCAACAAGCCTTAGGTGAATTAATGAAAGGGCGGACCACTTTAGTGATTGCCCATCGCTTGAGTACGATTGTGGATGCCGATGACATTTATTTCATCGAACATGGGAGTGTCAGTGGGCACGGCACCCATCAAGAACTCATGGACCAATTACCGTTGTATCGTGATTATGTGAAGATTCAGTTTAAAGAATAGTAACTTGCTAAGCGAGTTTTCAGGACAATATCGGTCAATGGAACCAAATAAGCATAAAAAGGCTGCGAACGTTGGTCTCCAGCCGGCTAGCACGTTCACACTTGCTAGCCGGTTTCCGTGATACTATCACTCAATTGTACGGCTCGTCTAAAACACAACAAGTCCCGGTCATTAATGGTGGCCGGGACTTGTTGTGTTTAAAATTAAAATTATTCAGTTTAGCTGGAGTTACTGCTGACCGAAAGCGGCAAATATAAGTAAGTAGTCGATAGTTTGATTTCAGACCTTAGTCGTATCTGAATGATAGTTTTAATTTAGCTGTGCGGGGCGCTTTTTCGTATAATGGAGTAAAAGGGGGCGGATCAAATGGCGACGATTTTTGATATTGCGGCGTTAGCAGACACGTCGAAGTCGACGGTTTCCCGCGTGATTAGTGGGCATGGCTATGTAAGTAGCGATACGCGTAAACGGGTTTTAGCGGCGATGAAGACTTTAGATTACGTGCCGAATCAGCTAGCGCGCCAATTGAAAGCGCAACGCACTCAAACGATAGGTTTTTTGATGCATGAATATGCGCCAGTGGTGGGGGACTTCGTTAATTACTTTACCCAAGCGGCGCAGGCCAAACAGTATCGGGTGAATATTTATCAAACCGCCACCGCGACTGATGAGTTGGCGGTATTGAATCGGCTAATGACGCATGAAATCGATGCAGTGTTTATTTTGACGCGTTGTAATCCGTGGGACAAAATTATTCCGTATACTCGTTTTGGACCGATTGCGACGTGGCAACGGATTGATTCCGACAAAATTTATTCGTCATATTTGGACCATTATCCGTTATATCGGCAAATTTTAGATTATTTGGCGACTCAAGGTGTGACGAAAATTGGGCATGTTTTTAATGATCCCAAGGCCGTCAACACGCAAGCACGCTTACAAGCGCTGGTGGAATTTCAACAGGCGGCGCCGCAGATTGATAATTCGTGGCAATACTTTTACCAGTTCCAAGCCCAAGCTGGTCAACAAGCCGCCGAAACGTGGTTGACCACCCCGCAGCCCCCGTCAGCCGTGGTTATCTATGCGGACTTTGTGGCGGCCGAATTTATTGCCACCTTGCGCGCCCATGGCAAACGCGTGCCGGAAGACTGCCGCGTGTTTGGCTTTGATAATAGTGTCTTTAGCCAACTGATGGCAATTTCGACGGTGGATGCGCAGTTACCCAAACAAGCCCACAATGCCTTTACGTCCTTATATAACACGATTAATCAGACGACTGAACCATATCAAGAATTAACCCCTAAATTGATTTTTCGCGAAACTTGTTAAGTAAGCGCTTGACATGGGAACATTCCCACAGTTTATCCTAACCATGTTGATAAAGATAAAAATACATGGAGGGATTCATCATGACTCGTGAAGCGTTGAAATTAGTAACAATTGGTGGCGGTTCGAGCTATACGCCGGAATTAATTGAAGGTTATATCAAACGGCGCGACCAACTGCCAATTAAAGAAATTTGGCTGGTGGATATTCCGGCAGGTGAAGAAAAGCTCAATATTGTGGGGGCGATGGCTAAACGGATGGTCAAAGCGGCCGGACTCGATTGGCAGATTCACTTAACGTTAGACCGGCAAGCGGCGTTAAAAGACGCGGACTTTGTTTCAACGCAATTTCGGGTGGGCCGCTTGCCCGCACGCATTAAGGATGAACGGATTCCGAACTACTACGGTCTGATTGGGCAAGAAACGAATGGCGCCGGCGGGATTTTTAAAGCCTTTCGGACGGTGCCAGTCATTTTGGATATTGTGCATGATATGCAGACGCTGTGTCCGAACGCGTGGCTGATTAATTTCACTAATCCGAGTGGCATGATCACTGAAGCCATTAAGACTTATGGGCATTGGGATAAAGTGATTGGTTTGTGCAATGTTCCCGTGATGGCGATGTTGAGTGAACCGGAATTAATTGGGAAGACTTTAGATGATTTAACTTATAAATTCGCCGGGATTGACCATTTTCACTGGCACCGCGTTTGGGATAATACCGGGCAAGAAGTCACGATGCAAATTATTGATAAATTATTTGGCGATGACGATGCGGGCTTGCCGACCAACATTTTTGATGTGCCATTCTTCAAAGACCAATTGGCCAATATGAAAATGATTCCGTGTGGCTATCACCGTTACTATTACCGGCAAGAAGAAATGTTGAAACACGGCCTTGAAGAATACGCTAATCCTGAAGGGACGCGGGCACAACAAGTGACGCGGATTGAAGAAGAACTATTTGATTTGTATAAGGATCCTAATCTGGACTATAAACCAAAACAACTGGCTGAACGGGGCGGGGCGCATTATTCGGATGCGGCTTGTGAAGCGATTGCGTCCATCTATCAAGATAAAAAGACGCATATGGTCGTTTCAACGCTAAATCAAGGCAGTGTGCCAGACTTGCCTAGTGACCATGTCGTCGAAGTATCGGCGCAAGTTGGGGCGGCCGGCGCCGTACCAATGGCTTTTGGTCACTTCCAACCGGCTGAACGGGGCTGGATTCAATTGATGAAGAACATGGAATTAGTGATTGTAGAAGCCGCGGCTACGGGTAATTATGGCTTGGCGTTACAAGCATTCACGATGAATCCCTTGATTCCAGCAGGTGCGACCGCGAAGCATGTCTTAGATGAAATGCTCGTGGCCCATCAAAAATACTTGCCACAATTTGCGACGAAGATTAAAGAATTGAACGCGGCCGGGCTAACGGTCCAAGATCCCATTGCGGCCGAATTAACGGAAAAGCCCGCTTTAGCTTAATCGCGAACTTATCAGTCGCAATTTTTACGCCAACCACTTAAAATTGGAGTTACGATTTTAGCGTGAAAGGGAA
Organism: Lactiplantibacillus fabifermentans DSM 21115; assembly: GCF_000498955.2. Lineage (GTDB taxonomy): Bacteria > Bacillota > Bacilli > Lactobacillales > Lactobacillaceae > Lactiplantibacillus > Lactiplantibacillus fabifermentans. The sequence goes on from NZ_AYGX02000046.1 coordinate 10,642, forward strand.
CTTCATTATGGCAGTACGCGACATTAGTATGGGCACTAAAGTAGGGTTGGAATTAGTGACTGATAAGTGGAACGCATTAACGCTGAGCCACTTAACCGCCACCCCGACTGGTTTCATGACGTTACGGCGACAAGTTCGCGGCATTTCAACGTTGCGATTGTTGACTGTTTTGGCAAAATTGACCCAGTTAGATCTGGTCATTTCGACGGATGAATACGAATACGGCTTAACCGCTGAAGGGTTGAAGCTCCAAACGGGCTTGGCTAATTTGGAAGCTTGGGGTAATCAAGTGATTACGGAGATGCAATAAAAAAGAAGTTGGGTAGTTTTGAATGAAAAACTACCCAACTTCTTTTTTTATTCGCCGTACTTAGCCATGACTTGGCCGACTGTCGACGTATATTCGCGTTCGCCTAAACTGTTGGGATGTAGGTTATCACTCACAAACCAATCGTTATTATCTTGGCTGACGTATAGCCAGTCCACTAAATGAACATTGCTGTACTTTTTGGCAGCGGCGGCAATCAATTTATTGTTGCTGTCTTGCCAGTCCTTGTCGGGTACGCGGGTGTTGACCCAGAAGATTTCATGATTACTCCCGATTTGGTCGATGATGCCATCAATGGTTGCGGCATCAGTCGGACCGTTCGTCCCCAAGTTAATTAAGACGTTTTTTTGAATGGCGTTATCAGCCTTTAATTGGCTAATGATTGCGGGTGCGGCTGAAACTTGGCGGCCAACTTTGGCGTTGACGTTAAAACTGCCAAAAACTTGTTTTAAGTCCGTGGTCGTCCGGACCATGATGGAATCGCCCACGCCGGTAACTTTTAACTTGCTTAGTGCCTTGATTTCAGTCTTGGATAGTTGATACTTTTGTCCCAAATCAGTGTTAGCGACGTTGCGCGTTGCCCCCTTAGTTTGGGCATGACCGGTAAACATTTCGGTAATCGTTGTTGCTTGTTTTTTTAATGTCGGTGTCGGAATTAATAGCGCGCCGCCAATGAAGACGACGGCGAAAATCCCGAGGAGCCAGTAAACTAATTTTTGATGACGCATAGAACGTTTCCCTCCCCGTATGGGTATAAGATTAGCTTAGTCGACTGAACCTGTCAATTGCCGTCGCGCATGAGTTGGGTAGAAACGTGGTTGGAGAATGAAAACGCTTTTTGTAATTTGAATTAATAATCCCCATTGGCAAGCGGAATTAGACTTGTTAGACTGGACGAAAAGGGGGCGTTGACATGTCGAAAAAGACCTTGGGACTAATTTTGGCAAGTGCCGGACCATTATTATGGGGAACTTCGGGGACGGTGGCCCAACATTTATTCGATACGACGACGATTTCACCGCTCTGGCTAGTATCGTTGCGGATGTTAGTTTCAGGCGCTTTACTGATTATGTACGGGTTGTTACGGGGGACACCAGTTTTTACAGTCTTCCATCAACCACGGGCAACTATCAAATTAGTCGCGTTTAGTATTTTAGGAATGGCCTCCGTCCAACTGACTTACTTTATGGCCATTAGTGCGGGGAATGCGGCCACGGCCGCCATCTTGCAATTCTTATCACCAGTGATCATTATTATTTATTTATCCCTATTACATTTTAGTTGGCCAAGTAAACTGGATGTCATCTCGGTGGTTTCAGCGGTGATTGGGACGGTCCTCATCGTGATGCAAGGCCATTTGAATACGTTAGCGTTACCGGTAGCGGCCATCATTTGGGGCTTGTTAGCGGCCGTGGGAGCGACCGTCTATACCTTGATGCCACCCAAACTCTTACGCACATATGGGTCGATTGCCATCGTAGGGTGGTCGATGTTGATTGGTGGGGTATTAGTCGCCATCTTTACGCAGGCGTGGCGGCATTTTCCACACTTGACTGGCGGCGCTTGGCTTGAAGTTGCTTTTGTGGTGGTCTTCGGGACGATGTTAGCTTACTTATTCTTTCTACAAAGCTTGGAACATATCTTACCAACAACGGCCAGTGTCTTAGGTGCGGTGGAACCGTTGTCGGCGACGATTTTGAGTGTGCTATTTTTAAATGTTAGCTTTAATTTTTATGGGATTTTAGGGGCCGTCATGATTGTCGGCGTCACGATTCTGCAATTTATTGGCGCTAAGAGTGCTAGTTTTGAACAATCATAAAAACAAGCGTGGTCTACCAGGCGGTTAATTTGCGGCACAAATTGCCTGGTAGACCACGTTTCGGCCATGAAAATAGTGAAAACTGAATGGGCCCTGATAAAATTTACCTTTATCAGGCGCCCATTTTTTTGAGGGCCCAAGCACTTCATTATGACAAAAATGAATAATAGCGTGCCAAATAAGATTTGATACGCCGTGGGAATCCATTTACAGTTAAGATAAAGAAAATTGGAGGGACCTTTATGACCCAACTCGAATTCGATACAGCCCAATTTCAACCGCAATTGGTGACTTTGGACGGACAAACGGTGCGTTACCAAGCCGCCTGCGATATTCCGTATGTTGCACAGCCGGTGGATGATATCCAACAACTGAATATATTTGTACCGGCAGCTTATTTTGAAGGTGGCACGCTTAATGGCTATACCGCTGCTACCGCCCCAATCTTTATGCCTAATACCGTGGGCGGGTACATGCCGGGACCGCGCGATTATCCGGGTAATCAACAGCAGCCAACGAATAGCAAAACATTAATTCAAGCGCTACGGCGCGGTTACGTGGTCGTTTCGGCGGGCTTGCGCGGTTGGTCCCAACAAAATGCCGCGGGGGACTTTATTGGTAAAGCCCCAGCGTTCATTGTTGATATGAAGGCGGCCATTCGCTATGTCAAAGCTAATCAAGGACGTTTCCCGGGAAATACTGACCGGATTATTACTAATGGGACGAGTGCAGGTGGCGCCACTTCCGCGTTAGTCGGTGCTAGCGGTAACGCCAAATTCTTTGAACCGGCACTTGCAAAACTCGGGGCCGCCCAAGCGACTGATGATATTTTTGCCGTTTCTGCGTACTGTCCCATCCATAATTTGGAACATGCGGATATGGCTTACGAATGGGAATTCAACGGCATCAATGATTGGCATCGCTATAAGATGGATTTCAGTGGTGCTCAGCCGAAGTTTACGCCGTGGGCCGGGACGTTAACGGCGGCCCAACAAGCCCAGTCAGCGGTACTCAAAGCGCAATTTGCCACTTACTTGAATAGTCTACAATTGACGGATACTGCCGGAGCGCAATTGACCTTGGATGCGGATGGTAACGGGTCGTTTCGCGAATTAGTTCGACAAACGGTGATGGCCTCGGCGCAAACAGCGTTAGATCAGGGCGTGGATATTCATAAGTACGCTGGTTTTGAGGTTAACGCGGGCCGGGTGACCGACTTGGATTTAACCGCGTATTTTGTATCAATTACCCGGATGAAAGCTGTGCCCGCCTTTGATGAATTGGACCTCAGCAGTCCGGAAACAAAACTATTTGGCGATGCGCAAACACCGGCGAAGCACTTCACGACCTTTGCGTCGGAACATTCAACCGTTCCAGCCAAACTGGCTAGTTACGAGCTAGTAACCAATGTGAATCCGGTCACGTACTTATTACATGATCAGAGCACGCGCGCCAAACATTGGCGGGTCCGCCATGGAGCTGCCGACCGGGACACTAGTTTTGCGATTCCACTAATTTTAGTGACGTTGTTGCAAAATCGGGGATTAGATGTTGATTTTACCTTGCCATGGGACACGCCGCACAGTGGCGACTATGATTTAGGCGAACTTTTTACTTGGATTGATCAATTGTGTCAACCTTAATAATCGTAGCAGCAGCCAATTAGGTTGCTGTTTTTTTAATGGCGAAATAAGTCGTTTCTTTCACAAAATCCATTGAAAAGTAGGGTGTAGTGTATACTTTGCTTGGATATGTGATAGGAGGGGTATTTTTGAAACATGACAAGCAAATTAGGTTGTGGTTGCTTGGCTTAGTTAGTTTAGTGGCGGTACTATTTTTCAGTTGGACCACGCCTGCCCAGGCGGCGACTAACCATAATGCCAGCGAGTTTACAACTTCGGCATCCGTGCTAAACGGTCCCGATTTTAAGCATGCGGATACAATCAATATTCAATATGAAATGGATTTTGGGAGTACCGCGTTACATGACGGTGATACGATAACTATCGACTTACCAGAAAACTTAAAGGCTAAGACGGTCGGCGATAAATTTGATGTCTTAGACGAAAATGAGGTTAAGATTGGTGAAGCCGTGGTGACGTCTGACAGTCAAGTTGTCATTACGATGAACGATGCTTTGGAAGGTAAAACTAATGACAAATTGATGGTCAACTTAACGGCCAAGTATCGTTATGAGGATACTGGCGAAAAAGATGTCGTTTTCAATTTACAAAACGGTGAAACGAGTACTTTGCAAATCAACATCGTGGCTAACGAAGCTAACTTGTCTAAAAAAGGCACGTTGCAAAACGACGGCACGATTAAGTGGACAATTTTGGTTAACCGAAACGAACTGACTATGTCAAATGTCAAAGTGACCGACACGATTGGTGACTATCAATCAATGATTGAAGGCGTTGAAGTTTATAACGGCGAATGGTCGACTAAAACGACATACAAACGTCGGGACAAAATTAGTGATGACGCCTATCAAATCACTTATAACGAAAATGGCTTTAATATGAAATTCAATGATTCAATCAGTAACATGATTGTCATTGATTACTACACGAAGATTACTGATACTAGTCTGATTGATAGTGGCTATATTTTCCGGAATAAAGCCAATATGACTTGGGGCGGTAATGGTAGTGGTGGTAGCAATTCAGAAAATGCCAACGGTAAAGTTTCTTCAACGACTGGTAATAGCGGTTCTGGGACCGGGGATGTTGATTCATCCAGTTCGAGTTCTTCTAGTTCGTCGAGCTCAAGTTCTAGCAGCAGTAGTTCCAGCTCATCAAGTTCAAGTAGCAGCGTTGACAGTTCGAGTTCATCGAGTTCTAGCAGCAGTGTAGATAGTTCTAGTTCGTCAAGCTCCAGTAGCAGTGTTGATAGCTCCAGTTCATCGAGTTCTAGCAGCAGTGTTGACAGCTCCAGTTCATCCAGCACTACGCCGGAAACACCTGACGTTACTGAACCAGATGACCCAGGTGACAATACTTCGGTAAACCCAGATGTTGATGAAGATACTGGGACAATTGATATTGATGGTGGTTTTGACAACAACTACAATAACAATTCCAGCTCAAGTACTAGTTCAAGTTCTAGCAGCTTGAGTAGCTCAGTGACGGCCGCGTTATCGAACACCAGCAGTTCTAGTGCTGCGGCAACGACTAACACGACTAGTTCACAACCTGACACCAAGAAGTCCAGCGCCAAGACCACGACTGAATCAGCCGATGCCACGACGCCGGTTGCCGGGACAACTAGTAAGAAATTGCCACAAACCAATGAATCCGCAAGTGACAGTCATGCTCTAGTGTCCGTAGGGATTTTAGTGGGCGTGTTGACCTTAGGTGGTAGCGCGTTAATTCGGCACTGGTTTTAAACAATCACATTAAGCTTTAGTTTAGAAAGGTTTACCTTACGAGGTAAGCCTTTTTTGTTGGCCGGACTTAATTAAATGAAGTGATATCGCTTCCATGAAAAAATAAGGTCAATACCCGTTGACAGTTGCTGGGAAGCATGATTAAATAATAGACATTCTCACATAGTTTTAATGTAATTCTCATTAATTAAAAATGGAGGCATACATATGGAAGCAACTTCTTCGGCTACGGCCACACATAAAATGACGACGAAAGATTACGTTTATCAAGTATCCGCCGGCGTCTCCAATGCTATTTTAGTTTGTTTAGGGATTGGATTGTTGTTACAATCGTTTGCTAATTTTTTACATTGGCAAGCGTTATATCAAGTCGGGGCAATCGCACAAGTTTTACTCGGACCCGCGTTCGGAGTGGCGATTGCTACCATGCTACATAGCAATACCTTAGTAACTTTTAGTGCCATGATTTCCTCCACGATTGGGGCGAACGCCGTTTACTTTTCACAATCAGCTACCGGTGGGGTGACGGCGACTGGCCATACGCTAGCCCAAGCGGCGTCGAGTACCATCTTCACCACTGGCCAACCAATCTCCGCCGTCGCCGCGGGATTAGTTGCCGTCTTAGTGGGCAATTACTTAACTGGCAAAACGCCACTTGATATGATGTTAGTGCCATTAGCGGCCACGTTCATTGGTACGGTCGCCGGGTTAGGATTAGCGGCAGTGACCACGCCGGCACTCGTGTGGTTGAGCAAGTTTATCGCGACTTCGATGAAAGTTAATCCATTATTAGGCTCGATGGCCGTTTCCTTAGCGTGGGCCTTGTTCTTAATGACGCCAGCCTCTTCAGCGGCTTTAGCCGTGGCTGTCATGCTTGACCCGGTATCTTCAGGGGCGGCGTTAATCGGGACCACCGCTCAATTCGTCGGCTTTACGGTAATGTCCTTTCGTCAAAATAATATTGGCGCTAACATTGCCCAAGGAATTATTACCCCGAAAGTGCAATTTCCTAATTTATTAGTCAATCCACGATTGGCGATTCCACCAATGGTCGCGGCGATTGTATCGGCCCCGATTGCGACGATTGTGTTTAACTTTTCCACGACATACAAGCTCGCGGGGTTAGGCTTAAATTCGTTAATTGCGCCGATTACGTTAGCGACGACTAATCCGCAAAGTTTCCTTGTTTATATGGCGGTCGGGGTGGCGTTGCCAGCGGCGATTTCACTCGTGTTATATCGGGTCTTGTTAGCGGCACACTGGGTTAAATCACAACAACTTCAATTGGAAATCGTTTAGGACCATGAGCGTTACGAGTGTCAATCGTAACGCTTTTTTTAGGTTTTCATTTTGTTTTAAAGCTTGGTATACTGGGAATAAGTGCGACATCGCAGTATGCGGGGGTAATATTTATGCGAAGTGAAGCTAAAGGAATTGTGCGGGCACTATACGATGATTTGTCACAAGCACCGGTGGCGGGAACTGCCGACATTATGGAAGTGTTGGGTAAAGTCATGCAGCGGCTTAATGATCCCGACCAGTCCGAAGTGAAAATTATTAACCGGTTAGCCGGGTATATTGCCTTTACCGTATTTACTAATAAGATTCGGTTTACTAAGACGCAAAATTTGTTAGTCAGTCAGCTGATGAGCGCGGCGGATAATGGGTTATATCAAGGTAACTATGGCGATAAGTCGTGGTTTTAGTAAGTAAGCCAACATATCCGAACTCAAATCATGGCGCTAGCGACCGGCAGTAGTTATGATTATCATCAGGAAGGTGATTTGTATGAAAGCTAAACCATTGATGAAGACGTTAGTTACTGCGGGCACGCTCATGGCGGCCATGGGGACCATCTACCAAGTTGCCAAACGAATCAAACACGCGTAATTAAAAACGGAATCAGCAGCGATGCTGGTTCCGTTTTTTTACACTGAAACGTTCATTAAGGTTGTCGTTTACGTTGAACACCACATATGTTAATATCAACATATGAAAGGAGCAACATATGAAAATGACATCAATCAACTTAATTGATACCGAACACACGCAAGAGATGCAGCGGATTTTTAAGCTCCTCAGCAATCCGACGCGGTTACAAGTGCTGTATGTTTTAGAACAACAAGAGTTAAATGTGAGTGAACTCAGCGAATTATTGCAAGTCGAACAATCCGTCGTATCGCATCAACTGGCAGCGTTGCGGCAATACCAACTAGTCCGAGTACATAAGGTCGGTAAGGCCAGTTACTACCGGCTGGACGATCCACATATTTTAGATGTGATTAATGAAACGTTGGCCCATGCGGACCACGTCTTACGGGGGATGCCACATGGAAAATAAAGCAAAATTAGTGCAACGCAGCATGCATACGGAGTACTTTTCAACGGGATGGATGGCGTTTGAATTTTTAGTCGGTTTAACGGCCGGTTTACAAGCTGGTTCCATCTTATTGATTGCGTTTGGTTTGGATAGCTTTTTGGAAATTATTGCGGGGGGCACGTTAATTTGGCGATTACGCAAAGAAGCCAATGGCGCCTCCACGGAAGTTATCGAACGCGCCGAACGCCGCTCATCATTAGTTGTTGGGACGGTCTTATTAGGCCTGTCAGTATATGTGACGGCCGTATCGGTGTATAATTTGGCCACCCATCAACAGGCGGATGAAAGTACGATGGGGATGGCGATTGCAGTGGCTTCAGTAATCTTGATGCCGCTACTGACCTTACGCAAACGCCATTTAGGCCAAGCGTTACATTCACCAGCTTTAATTGAAGATGGTATGTGCAATATTACGTGTGCCTATATGGCCGGGACGGTGCTAGTAGGGGCCGTATTGACCGCATTGTTTAACTGGTGGTGGGCGGATTCAGTTGCCGCATTAGTACTAGTCTACTTTATCGCCAGCGAAGGCTGGGAAGCTTTCCAAGCGGGCCGCGGTCGCGAGTAACGCATAAAAATTTAGACGGTTAACGGACTTAGTGTCAGTTAACCGTCTTTTTTGTACGATGAATAATAGTATTAATTTGCAATCTACCTTATTACGTTATGCGTGATAGGTCTCTTTTTAATAACAGCGGTATTCTATGATCAGTTCCTTTCAATCTTGGTAGTGATACTTTCAAAAATCATGGGTTATTAGTTAGCGTTATAGGTCCGATAGCCAGTTTGTTCGTGATGAAGTAGCTAGATGGGATAGTCGGTAACTGGTGAAATCCACTAGAAGACGAGATTATTGGCAGACAAATCTTCGTGCAGAACTGACACTGGTGTCTGGAAAATCTTTATTTCATCGGGTGCTAGCTAAAGTGTTTTGATGGCGATGATGAGTATGTCAGGGTGTTATTTAATCTTTATCGTTAATTTTGGAACGTACTATTGAACACGTTTCAAGCACGCCGAGAGACACAATCGACGGAATAGTTTCAATGATATTCTTTGTTTTAACTGTATTTTAAAGCTGATGAAGCGTTTTTACGGACCTCTCTTCATCAGTTTTTTTTGTGTGGACAAAAATAAATTTTTCAAGTAAAAAGCAAGATAACTTAAAGTTGCCTGTGGATAAGTTTAGGTATATTCGAGTTATCAACCAATATTTGGTGATAAAACGGCAAGTTATGCACAAAAACTGTGAATTGGTTGGGGATAAGTGGATAGGTTATCCACTAAATTTAGTGATTATGATTATTTAAGGGAAGAATCGGTGCGAAGGGCGATATTTATCCACTGTTTTTGGAGAAGTGTGTGACCGCTATCAATTTAGCCTGCTTATTTGAAACGTGTTCGGTGTGCCAGCGTCTTCCGCTTAGCGGGTATTGCTAACAACTCGGAAGCCCAACGAGTCATTGGCAACACCAGCCAATACTCAGAAGCTAAGTGGCAAGCCTCACACACTGTTATTCTTTTGGAAATTAAGCTTAATATCAAAATAGCTGCCGCTACAACAGCGTACTCACGCATCTGGCGGCAGCTATTTATAATTGAGCATCAATTTAGCTGTCGACTGACCGTAATGGAATCCGCCATGCAGGTGGCGTTAACGGGACTGGGCTTTGTCGCGTTTACACCACGGACGACTTTTGAGACTGGTATTTTAGGCTCAAAAGCGAGGTTCAAGACGTTCCTCAGGCTTGGACCGGTCCCCTTGGCGGATGGAATTACGGTCAGTCGGCAGCGGCAAATAACTATTATTCTTTAATGGAATAACACACCAGCCGATTTCGAATTGATACCGTTTCCTAGCGGCCGTATGATGTATTTGTAAATTTTAAGGAGATGAACATTTATGGCAGAACAACCATGGGACTTACGTCGCGTTCTTGATGAACTTAAAGATGATCCAAAGAACTATCATGAAACCGACGTTGAAGTCGATCCAAATGCGGAACTTTCTGGCGTTTATCGTTACATTGGTGCCGGTGGTACCGTGCAACGGCCAACTCAAGAAGGCCCAGCAATGATGTTTAATAATGTGAAGGGCTTTCCGGACACGCGTGTTTTGACTGGTTTAATGGCTAGTCGTCGCCGCGTTGGTAAGATGTTCCATCATGATTACAAGACATTAGGGCAATTTTTAAATGATTCCGTTTCTAATCCAGTCGCACCAGTGACGGTACCGGAAAACGAAGCGCCCGCTCATGAAGTTGTTTATAAAGCAACGGATGAAGGGTTTGATATCCGTAAATTAGTGGCCGCACCAACTAACACGCCACAAGATGCTGGTCCTTATATCACCGTTGGGGTGGTCTTTGGTTCGAGCATGGACAAATCTAAGAGTGATGTTACCATTCACCGGATGGTCCTTGAAGATAAAGACAAATTAGGTATTTATATCATGCCTGGTGGTCGGCATATCGGTGCTTTCGCCGAAGAATATGAAAAAGCAAATAAGCCAATGCCAATTACGATTAACATTGGTTTGGACCCAGCAGTAACGATTGGGGCCACTTTCGAGCCACCTACCACGCCATTTGGTTACAATGAATTAGGCGTTGCCGGTGCGATTCGGAATGAAGCCGTGCAATTAGTTGATGGGATTACCGTTGATGAAAAAGCGATTGCGCGTTCGGAATACACGTTGGAAGGCTACATCATGCCTAACGAACGCATTCAAGAAGATATCAATACCCATACTGGTAAGGCGATGCCTGAATTCCCTGGTTATGATGGTGACGCTAACCCGGCGTTACAAGTCATCAAAGTTACGGCGGTTACCCATCGTAACGATGCCATCATGCAAAGTGTTATCGGACCTTCCGAAGAACATGTCAGCATGGCTGGGATTCCAACTGAAGCAAGTATCTTACAATTAGTTAACCGCGCCATCCCTGGTAAAGTTACGAACGTTTACAATCCGCCGGCTGGTGGTGGGAAGTTAATGACCATCATGCAAATCCACAAGGATAACGAAGCGGATGAAGGGATTCAACGTCAAGCCGCCTTATTGGCCTTCTCAGCCTTTAAAGAATTAAAGACGGTCATCTTAGTGGATGAAGACGTGGATATCTTTGATATGAACGACGTTATTTGGACAATGAATACCCGTTTCCAAGCCGACCAAGACTTAATGGTCTTATCCGGCATGCGGAACCATCCATTGGACCCATCCGAACGCCCACAATATGATCCTAAGTCGATTCGTTTCCGTGGCATGAGCTCGAAGTTGGTTATCGATGGAACTGTTCCATTCGACATGAAGGACCAATTCGAACGGGCCCAATTTATGGAAGTTGAAGACTGGGAAAAATATCTTAAATAACAGAGTGTGGAGGTCGGCGGGTAGCTGCTGAGCATTAGCCGGTGTTGGGAATTATGCGGTGGTTTTCCGCATGGTTGCCAATACCCGCTAAGCGCAGGCCGCTGCCGACCGGAACACGTGTTTCAAAAGCACTAACCGTAACGAGGTCGCGGGTCACCGCGCTTCGCTACGTCCGAGAAAGATTCGGTCACCGGAAATTTGTCGGATGTAGCGAAGGCTGACTTACGGCGGATAAAGAATTAAAAAAGTTATACCGCCAGATAACTTAGTAAATTAATTATCCAAATTAAATACCCATATAACTTATGAGGATTAACCAGAACAACCGCCAAACCAACTAAAGATTTTATTGCTGGCAAGGCGGCTTTTCTGTGAATTATTGAAAGGAGCATCTACTGCTCATGAATAAAAAATCGATCGGCTTTTTTAGCGGGATTATCGTATTTGCAATTATTTACCTACTCCCAATAGCCGGCCTTTCTGCTAAGGGCCAAATGGACTTAGCGTTAAGTTTAATGACGGTCGTTTGGTGGGCCACGCAAATCGCGCAACCCGCTTACGTCGGTGGTATTTATTTGATGTCACTGATTTTGACGAATACCGCTACTGCCAAACAAGTCTTTTCTTCTGCCTGGACCGGTTCCATTATGTGGCTCGTTATCGGGGCTTACCTGATTGCGGGGGCCGTTAATGAATCTGGTTTAGGCCAACGGATTGCTTACGCGTTTATCATCAAGTTTGTCCGGAGTTGGAAAGGGATTGTTATCTCTATTTTCGCGTTAACCTTTATTTTAGCGTTATTAATTCCCCATCCATGGCCACGCGCTTTCATGATCATGTCGGTTATTACCGTCGTGGCCGAAACCGCGCACATGCCTAAACGGGACTTGGCTAAATTAGGGTTGGCCGTCTTTGCGGCGTCATGTCCATTATCCGGGGTCTTCTATACCGGGGACACGTCATTGAACCCCTTAGCTGTCCAAGCTTCCGGTCAAAGTGTGAACTTCGTTTCATACTTCGTCTACATGGGTGTGCCAATGATTATTGCCGCGCTCTTAACGATGTTTTGTTTCTTATTCTTGTTCAAACCTAGCCAAGAAGTCCACATCGATGTTGAAGCTTTGAAGGTGCAACAATCACAATTAGGTAAGATGACCGGTAAAGAAATCCGGACCATCTTCTGGTTAATCGTCGCGATTGCCTTGTGGTTGACGAGTGGGATTACTGGCTTAGATGTTGGTTGGTTGACGTTAATCGTCGCTTTGATGATGAGTTTGCCAGTCATTGGTGGTATTTTAACGCCGAAGTCCTGGGAAGGCGTGCCGGTTAACGTGCTCGTGTTCTTGACTTCTGCGATTGCCATTGGGAATGTTGGGGCCGTTACTGGGATGAACAATTGGATTGCCAAGACGATTATTCCAAGCAACTTGCCAACCAATATTTACTTGTTAGCGATTGTCATCACGATCTTTGCGATGATTATCCACATGTTCATGGGTTCCGTTATCGCCGTTATGGGGATTACGATTCCGGCGTTCGTGGCGGCCACCGCCCACATGGGAATCAGCCCATTAGCCGTGTCATTATTAGTCTTCTCAGTAACTAACTTGCACTATATCTTGCCATTCCATAACTTGGCAATTTTAGTGGGTAGCGACCCCGATACTGGTGGTGGTTACACCCAAAAAGATGTTATGCGCTTAGGGATTCCTTTGACCGCCGTCGTCTTTATCGTGGCGTTAGTTGAAATGTTCTGGTTCCATTTAGTTGGTTTAGCCTAATATAAATTAATTAATCAAGCTTAACGACAAGAAAATCGGGGTTACAGTGTGCCAACTGTAACCCCGATTTTTTGCGCTGATTTATAAATTTGAGTTACTTTGTATGCTCGCAAACTAACCGTCTGTTGTCATACGCTTGCTTTAGCGGAAACGGTCAAATAATCAATTAAGTTGGTCATCAACTGATTACCGTCACGTTGGGGATAAACGAATTGTAACTGACTAAAAAACGGAATCGCTAACGAGCGCATGACGAAGTTGCTAGTCATGAAAGGCGTTACTGATTGTTTGAATAAGAAGGTCACGTTATTTTCAGCGAGCATGCCGAGTAACGTTTCGATATGCGTACTTTCAAAGAAGATATGCGGTTCTAAGTTTTGGCGTGCAAACAGTGACATGATGGGTTCATAAACGCCGGAACCCGGTGGCAAGGTCGCGATTTGTTCATGCGCTAAGTCGTGCATCCGAATCATGTCTTGATTGGCCAAACGATGACCGACTGGCAAGATGATTTTGAGTTCATCGGCCAATAACGGCTGCTTTTGAAATTCAGTTGGCTGTAAGCCACTTGTTTGGGTATCCCGGACAATGGCGGCTTGAAACTCGCCGTCCGCTAGCCGCTCTAAGACGCGATTGCCTTCATCTTCCACTATTTGGAGCTGGATGTCAGGATTTTCAGCGCCAAAACTAGCAATCCGCTGGGCTAAATTATACTGGCCCGAAACGGGAATCGACCCGATTTTGAGCTGATGCGTCGTGGTCGGGCGATTTGGCGCGAGGTCGTGCATCATTGCTTCGTAATCGGTAATCATTTTGATGGCATGATGATAAAAGGTCTCGCCGGCGGGGGTGATTTGCAAGCGCCGCTTATTATATGTATCAAGTAATTTGATGTTTAACTCATTTTCCACGGCGCTCATGCGCTTGGACAGTTCCGATTGCGACATATGCAGCTCAACGGCGGCGTTAGAAATATGTCGTAGCTCATAGACCATAATAAAGGCCTGAATGTCATTAATCGTCATTTTAGTCACCACTTTCGCTAGTTAATTAGTATTATCCCATTCTAACACCCTAAAAACTATCCGTCTTGGATTCGCGGTGAAAACGCTTATATTATTTAATAAAAAAACGCTAAGAAACGGCGGTTTTACGCGGAAAATGCTTGCTTGGAAAGGGGCGTTGATTAATAATGAATGTGGCCAAAAAATGGCCCATTAAATAATAGATAGGGGTTGAGTTGTGATGATGATGACCGGTGTTGTATTTTTAGCTGTCTTGATGATTGGAATTATTTTAAGTGGGATTTTCTTCCGGTATATGGACGTTACCGCGGGGGTGTCATTCGGATCGCTCAAGCTGACGGATTTTCGGAGTGAAGGTTTAAATGTCTTATTAATGATTGCGCTCTTAATGTGGGCCTTAATTTTAATTCACTAATATATTGCTATTATGTTTTTTAAAGCGACCATCGCAATCCGATGGCCGCTTTTTGAATACCTGTTCAATTGGAAATACCATAATTGCCCAATTCAGATAGGTCCATTATAAAATCTAAGTTGGCGTACGTTCCATTTGTGCAGGGATTGTCATCAAATGTGACCGGCTGATATTGCAAGGTACCGTCATTTTTTAGGTACAAGGTAAAGCGAGCACCGGCACTAACAGCAGCTATCGCGGGAATCGCAATCATTAATTCGGAATCAATTCGGCGAGCCGTGAATTCACCGATAATATGATTTTTATGTTCGGCTAGTTGCATGCGGAACACCTCCCACACATTAATATAGGCGATTCTGTTGAATGAGCAACTATTGTGACGATTATTTTGCGACAGCAGAATGTAGTGATGGCTAATATGATGATTCATATGTTCCGTAATGTTTCTAATGTCAGTTTTTTGATGAAGTCTGATAAAATGTGTATATGAGTTTGAGAGGAGATGATGGATGTGACCCAGTCAGCTTACTGGAATCGCATTGCCCAGACGGCCCGAGCAGAACAGCGGCCGTTTTTTAGTTTAGCCCCGATGGAAGCCGTGACCGGCTCCGTTTTTCGGCGCGTGGTGATGCGGGCGGCCGCACCCGACAATTTTTATACTGAATTTACGAATGCGTTGAGTATTACGCACCCCAAAGCGAAGTTTACAACGCGGGGGCGTTTGTATATCGACGAGCGCGAACAACCGAAACCAATTGTCCAATTATGGGGCAATTCTGGCGAAGACTTTGCTAAGGCGGCGCATGAAGTTCAAGCACAGGGCTATGAAGCGATTGATATTAACATGGGCTGCCCTGATATGGCGGTCATTAAAAACCATAGCGGGAGCGACTTGATTCGCCATTTTGACCGCGCTAAGGAAGTCATTGAAGGCGCGCGCCAAGCGGACTTGCCTGTCAGCGTTAAAACGCGCTTAGGTTACAGTGAAGTGAGCGAATATGAAACGTGGATTCCGTTCTTGTTACAACAACAAGTCCCCGTTCTGACAGTGCATGTGCGGACGCGGGAAGAAATGAGTAAGGTGCCGGCCCATTATGAATTAATTGATAATTTAGTTCAGATGCGCGACACGCTTGCGCCCGACACGTTATTACAAATTAACGGTGACATCGCGGACTATCAAGCGGGGTGTGACTTGGCAAAACAACATCCCGGCGTTGACGGCATCATGATTGGTCGCGGTATTTTCACGAATCCCTATGCCTTTGAAAAACAGCCCCAAGCGCATTCGACGCATGAACTGTTGGAACTCTTACGTTACCAATTAGACTTGTATGACGAATTTGTCGCATTAGGACTGCAAGGGCACTTTGCACCATTACAACGGTTCTTCAAGATTTATGTGCGCGGCATGCGCCACGCCGCTGAGATTCGTAATGACTTGATGCAAACGAAGACGACTGACGATGTGCGTAAAATTATCGACCAATTGGAAACGGAACTGTAGCTGAAAACGATTACTTGATGATCAGTAACAAAACGCGTATTCTTTAATATGTAATGACAAATTAAAAATACGAGGTTGTTAATATGGAAAACGTGCAATTAAGTAATCAAGTTCAAATTCCCCAGCTAGGGTTAGGGGTCTTCAAAGTTACTGACGAAGCGGTTTTAAATGAAGCGATTCAAGCGGCGTTAACGGCGGGGTATCGCCATTTTGACACGGCGGCGATTTATCATAATGAAACCGGGGTTGGCGCAGCGTTAGCCCAAGCTGATGTGCCGCGCGAAGACTTATTCATCACGTCCAAACTGTGGTGCAACGTCACGACTTATGAATGACACCAAGCGCGCGTTTGAAGCAACGTTAAAACGGCTCCAACTTGACTACTTGGACATGTATTTGATTCATTGGCCGAGTGCCGGGTACGTTGAAAAATGGCGGGCACTGGAAGACTTATATGAGGCCGGCTTGATTAAGGCAATTGGCGTTTCTAACTTCGAAAAGCCGCATTTGGATAAGTTGTTGGCCACGGCTAAAGTTGTGCCGGCAGTTGACCAAATTGAAACGCATCCTTATTTCCAACAAGCTGAATTGCACGATTTGTTGGCTAAGTTGGATATTCGCCACGAAGCGTGGGGGCCTTTAGGTCAAGGTAAGAGTGATGTGCTCACTAATCCGGTCTTAGTCCAAATTGCTAAGGCCCATCATAAGTCAGTGGCACAAGTCATCTTACGTTGGCACTTACAACGCGGAATTATTGTGATTCCTAAGTCGGTCCACGCCGAACGGATTCAACAAAATATGGCGGTGTTTGATTTTGATTTAACGCCGGCTGAAATGAGTGTCATCGCGACGCTCGATAAAAATCAACGTGGCTCTAGTGATCCTCAAGATGCGGAATGGCTAGCCCGCGCGACTACGATGGAATAGTTTTTTAATCAGCTTGATGGAATGCAATATTTCATCAGGCTGATTTTTTTGTCGAAACGTGGTCTTTTCAAAGAAGTTGTTTATTGCCGCAGTTGGCCGACCGTAATTCCAGCGTCCTGGGACCGGCCCAAGCCTGAGGAGCGGTCTTGGACCTCGCTTTTGAGCCTACAACCCAAGTCTCAAAAGACGTCCGTGGTGTAAACGGCCCAAAAACGCCCGTTAACACCACTTTCAGGACGATTCCATTACGGTCGGCCAACTGCTGATTTCAGTTTAGTTTCAAAATAGCGTTAAGAATTTGAAATGGTCGCTGTAGATTTTCGACAGCAGTTGGTCTAATTAAAAGCTAGCTGTTGGTAATCGACTTTAAGTAAGCACGGCCCACGATGTTGATGGCGTAACCCCGGCGAACTAACGACACTTGCCGGCCATAATTGCCTCAGTCACGTCAATGCTTGCAAACTGTCCGCCGTTTGGCCTACGCTTATTAGTTGACCTGGAGTCCACTCCAGGTAGTATGATACTAACGAAATCAATTAAAGGGGGCCAAACCATGGCTTATAGTATTGGACAAGTTGCGCAAAAGCTCGGGGTGACCGTGGACACGTTGCGGTATTACGATAAATCGGGCTTATTGCCGTTTGTTAAACGCAATGCCGCTGGGCGCCGGGTATTTACTGACAATGATGTGCATTTGATGCAAACAATAATGTGTTTGAAAAATGCCGGGGTACCGGTCAATGAAATTGCCACGTTTGTGCAGTTACGACTACAAGGCGATGCGAGCTTGAATGAACGCTATCAATTGTTGACGGATCATGAGCAGAATTTGCAGGCCAAAATTTTGGATTTACAAGAAACGCTGGCCTATTTGCAATATAAGAAATGGTATTACGAAACAGCCGTCGCCGCGAATACGGAGACGATTCACTTTGTTCCCGGGACTAACGAGGTTAAGCCTGAACTTGCCCGCGAATACCAAGCACATTTAAAGGCGACTGGGCAAACTGAAGAATTGGCCATGTTTACCGATGTCGTCGACTTGCCCGAAGCCTGACTTATGCTATCATGAGAGTAATATATCATGACAAATAAGGATGGTGGCTTATGTCAAAGGTAGCCAAGCATCAACAAATCGCAACTGATTTACTCCAAAAAATTCAAGACGGAACGTATCCACCCCAGACGTTGATTCCACGCGAAGTCGACTTGATGGCCACTTATGGGGTCAGCCGGCCGACTGTCCGCCAAGCCATTCAAAGTTTGGTTGATCAAGGGTTACTTGAAAAGCGGAAACGCCGTGGTACCTTGGTGAAACAGACCAAGATTGAACAAGCCTTTACGCAAGTGGTCAAAGGCTATAATGATGAGATGCACGCTAACGGGTTAGTGCCACAAACGAAAGTCTTATTGTTACAAGCCGAAACTGCCACGGCGACCGTCGCCCAAAACTTACAGTTAGCCGTGGGGGCGCCGGTCATTAAGCTGGTACGGTTGCGGTATGCAAATGGGCAACCAGTCGTGTTGATTACGAGTTATTTACCGGTGTTGGACGCCGTCGATTTATTGACGGTCGATTTTACGCAGGCGGCCTTATATGAAACGCTTGCGACGGCGGGGCTAACGGTCGATCATGTGCGGCGGCGCTTAGACGTCTTAGTGGCGGATGAAACGACGGCCGATTTATTAAACGTCAACCAAGGCGCCCCGTTGTTTTATTTTCACACGCAAGGGTTCACGCCGCAAAGTCGGCCAGTGGAATATTCAATCGCCAAGTATCGTGGCGACGTCAATTATTTTGTCATGAACTTACAACGAGCTACCAAATAAAACTGGTTTGTGGACTAGGTGTCACTAGTCGCAGGCCATTTTTTATTGTCTTTAATTAGTTTGACGATATTAATTAATTAAAACGAATATATATTGATTGTGAAAAGGCTTAAATTCAGGTACGCTGGGGACAAACGAGTTTTTAAGGGGGAAGCGCGAATGAAAGTATTGATGCCATATTTTAAACGGTATCAGCGTGACGTTTGGATTGCGATGTTATCGGTGATTGTCTTGGTGTTTGCAACCTTATGGCAACCACGACTATTGCAAGTCGTCATGGAAGCAATTATTAAAGATGACCAGCAGACCGTGTTAACGACGGGGATGATGTTACTCGGATTGGCGGCGCTGGGCATTGTTGGCGGGATTGTCAATACGATTTATTCCGCGCGTGTCGCACTCGGAGTCGCCACGGATTTGCGAGCGGACTTGTATGCGAAAATTCAGTCGTTTGCGTATGCCGATGTCGAGAAATTCTCCGCGTCGAATTTAGTGGTGCGGATGACTAACGACATTAACCAAGTCCAACAAATCGTGATGGCCGGGTTCCAGCAGATTACCAGGATTCCGTTGCTCTTTATCGGTGCCCTGATTTTGGCGGTCGTGACGATGCCAGAACAGTGGTGGGTCATTATCGTGATGATGGCGGTCATCTTGTTAGCATCATGGGTCGCCGTCAAACGGATGACTAAATACTTTGCCCAAACGCAACAAGATATTGAAAATGTGAATACCGTTGCGCGGGAAAACTTGATGGGGATTCGCGTGGTTAAATCGTTTGTTCAAGAACCAAACGAAATCAAAAAGTTTGCTAATGCGTCTGACGAGTTAACCGCGGTCACGGCTAAAATCGGCTATTGGTTCTCAATCTTAATGCCCATCTTCTTTTTAACGGCGAACTTAGCTGTCGGGGTGGCGGTTTATTTAGTCGGGCAAAATATTACCACTCATCCAAGTTATTTAGCCGCGATTACGAGTTTTATTTCTTATTTGATGCAAATTTTATATGCGGTCATCAACGGGGGCTTTTTAATGACCTTTGCTTCCCGGGCGTTCATTTCGATTGGCCGAATTAACGAAGTCATGGAAACTGAGCCAAGTATGACGTACGTTGATGACGATGCGACGGCACCATTATCCGGCGATATTGAATTTGATCACGTCACGTTCACGTATCCCGGCGACGACCAGCCGACGTTAAAAGAGGTCAGCTTCACGATTAAAGCGGGGGCGATGTTAGGCATCGTCGGTGCGACTGGTTCTGGGAAAACGACGCTGGCGCAATTGATTGCCCGGCTCTATGACCCAGATCAGGGGCAGATTAAAATTGGTGGCGTCGATGTCCGCCAGATTCCCGAAAAAGCATTGCGGGCAACGGTGGCGTATGTGTTACAACGCTCGACGTTATTTTCCGGGACGATTTCGGGCAACTTAAAGCAGGTCCGACCGGATGCTGAAGTCAGTCATATGCGCTGGGCCGCAAATGTCGCGCAAGCATCGGAATTTATTGAACGGTTGCCACAGACGTACGATGCGCCAGTAGAAGAACGCTCGCAAAACTTCTCCGGTGGGCAAAAGCAACGCTTAGCGATTACCCGTGGCGTCATTGCCAATCCCGAAATCCTGATTTTAGACGATGCGACTTCGGCACTCGATGCGCGGTCCGAAAAGTTAGTTCAAGAAGCGTTGGACCGGGATTTGAAGTCTACGACGACGGTGGTCATCGCGGAAAAAATTGCTTCGATTATTCGAGCGGACCAGATTCTCGTCTTAGATGATGGTCAGATTAGTGGCAGTGGAACGCATAAGGAATTGTTACAAAACAATGCAATTTATCAAACGATTTATCAAACGCAAAAAGCACGTGAGGAGGGGTTATCGTGAGCGACTTACGCAATGCTGGTAAGTATTACTGGCACTATTTGAAAAAATATTGGCGCGGCTTTATTTTAAGCGCCCTCCTGATTGCCTTTTCGACGTGGTGTATCGTGGTGGCGCCGACTTATTTAGGCCGGGCCGTTGAAGAATTGACGACTTACTTGGCGCAGTGGACGAATACGGCCACGCGCTCACAAGCTAGTCTGGGCGCGTTTAACCATACGTTAGTGATTTATATTTTGTTATATATTGGCGATGCGTCGACGATTTTTATCGCCAGCTTGATTTTAGCCCGGGTCACGGCCTATTCGACTGGGACGATGCGGGTCGGCTTATTCCGGAAAATGCAACGGATGAAAGTTCAGTATTTTGACACCCATAGTGATGGTGATATTTTAGCGCGGTTCACGTCAGATTTAGATAATATTTTTAATGCGATGAATCAAGCGTTGCTCGAAATTCTATTAGCCGTCGCGCAGTTTGTCGGCTTGTTGATCGTGATGTTCAACCAAAATGCCACTATGGCGTGGGTAACAATGGCGTCAACGCCGGTCGCGTTAATTATTGCCGGCTTCGTCATGCACAAGGCGGGGGCCGCGGTCAATCAGCAACAAGATGATATTGGCCGCTTGAATGGCTACATTAATGAACAGATTACTGGTCAAAAGGTATTAATCACTAACGGCCTGCAACAAGATTCATTACGCGGCTTTACCGGCTATAACGCCAAGGTACGGAAATCCGCTTTAACGGGGCAAATCTGGTCGGGGATTTTAAACCCATTGATGCAAGGAATGTCGTTACTAAATACGGCCATTGTCATCTTCTTTGGGTCCTGGTTCGCCTTAAATGGGAGTATGTCTAAAGGGGCGGCCTTGGCGCTCGTCGTGGTTTTCGTCAACTATGCGCAACAGTATTACCAACCGATTATGTCGTTAACGAGTCTGTACAGTATGATTCAATTAGCGATTACCGGGGCGCGCCGGGTCGATGAAGTCCGTAACCAACCGGATGAAGTTAATCCAACTGATGGTGGCCTGCCAGACGGGATTCATGATGAATTGAAAATTGACGATGTGCGTTTCAGCTATGTACCAGGCAAAGAAATCTTGCATGGTGTGACGATTGACGTCCACCGTGGTGAGATGGTCGCGTTAGTGGGGCCGACGGGTTCTGGAAAAACGACGGTCATGAACTTATTGAATCGCTTCTACGATGTTGATAGTGGTCAAATTACCTTTGATGGCACCGATATTCGCACGTTTGACTTAACGGCGTTGCGGCAAAATGTGGGGATTGTTTTACAAGAACCGCAACTCTTTACCGGGACGATTGCTGATAATATTCGTTATGGGGACCCGAGTGCTAGCATGGAACGGGTCATCGATGCAGCTAAACAAGCCAATATTCACGACTTTATTGAAAGTTTACCGGACAAATATGACACGGTGGTTTCCGATGAACAAAGTGTCTTTTCCGCGGGACAAAAGCAGCTGATGTCGATAGCCCGGACGATTTTGACCAATCCGCGCTTGCTGATTTTGGATGAAGCAACGTCCAACGTCGATACGGTCACCGAAGCGAAGATTCAAGCGGCGATGGATAATGTCATCCAAGGCCGGACAAGCTTTGTGATTGCCCATCGCTTAAAGACGATTTTGAATGCCGACAAGATTGTTGTGCTCAAAGATGGTGCGATTATCGAACAAGGTAATCATGATGCGTTATTACAAGAAAACGGCTTTTATGCTGAACTTTATCGCAATCAGATGGTGTTTGAATAAATAGCAGTAGCTAGTTGCCGCGGCTGGCTGACCGTAATTCCAGCCGCTAGCTTGATTTTTTTATAATAATGGTGCGACGACTGGTTGTCAGGTTATTTAAACGGCGACAGTTATTATCGCTGGTTATTTTATTCAAATCGGTATCGTTGGGTCTGAACCCATACGTTAGCTTTATGATTAAAAAAGGGAAGTTCCGAGAAATCGTAAGTGATTTTTTGGAACTTCCCTTTTTACGCTTAAAATGTTGGCTATTCTAGGTAAAGACTTGGGTAGGACGTCATTCCTTATCTAAACCGGCCACAACCCGTTGCTGATGGTTCGCGTCGTTGACAAGGTAAATCATCACCGTATGAACATCTTCTTTGGTGCCGACAGTATGAAGTTCACCAAAATCGTTATCATATTTGGCCATGACTTGCAGGGCTTTTTCTCGTAGTGCTTTCAAATCTGATAAACTTAGCGGTTCGTTCATAAAAATACCTCCTCGTGTTGCTGACGAGTTAACTTAGAATTTAGCATGCTGTGCTTTAATGTATTAAAAATCGGTCAGTACTATCCCAATTTTTCAAGTGATTAAGTTCGCAGCCGAAATGCTTATTCATAAGGTACACCATTTTATCCCAAGAATATAGAAGGAAGCCCGTTTTTATCATGATAGTTAATTTTGAGATTTTTAAACTTCACTAATCTAAGATAAAGGAATCATCAATCAAGGCGACTTGGGAGCGGTCAAGCCCGACGATTTGAATATGGCGGTCTTTGGTCACGAAGATGGCCCCATAAATGTCGGGGCGGTCCTGGGCCCAATTATCGACTGGTTGTCCGGCAAAGAAGAGCCGCGTGGTTTCAATTTCGCCATCAATCGAGGCCTTGGAAAAAATCGTGACGCTCGATAAGTCGTTTTCGCGTGGATAACCAGTTTTGGAATCTAAAATGTGATGGTATGAATG
The DNA here is from genome assembly GCF_000498955.2 of Lactiplantibacillus fabifermentans DSM 21115. Lineage (GTDB taxonomy): Bacteria > Bacillota > Bacilli > Lactobacillales > Lactobacillaceae > Lactiplantibacillus > Lactiplantibacillus fabifermentans. The sequence goes on from NZ_AYGX02000046.1 coordinate 34,030, forward strand.
GCCATTAAGTTCAAAATGGCGTTCATAAATCCCACTCGTTACCGCGGAGCAAGCCCCAATTGTGACGCTGGCGATGGCGTTACCGCGTTTGGTAAAGGGGTCTTGAATCCCGACGCGCCATAAGCCGTCGTCATGCAACGGCGACGAGCCCATCATGAGTAAGTTACCGCCGAGATTAATCATCGCTGCCCGTTGCCCCCAAGCTTCAAAGTAGTCTTGGATGCGGTCAGCAATATAGCCTTTAGCAATTCCCCCCAAGTCGAGTTCCATGCCTGGTTTAGTTAAATAGACACTAAAGTTAGCATCGTCACAAACCACATCGGCCGGATTAATAAGCTGTAACCGTTCATTAATATCAGTTTGGCTTGGTAATTGTGCATCCTGAAAACCAATGTGCCAAAGTTTAACTAACGGACCGATTAAGGCGTTAAAGCCGAATTGCTGCTGACTTAACAGGATGGCTCGTTTGACGAGCGTATAAGTGGCGGCGCTAACTTGAACCGCGGCTTGACCGGCCGCGTGGTTAATCGCCATCACTTCTGAATTTTGACGGTTTACTGTCAGGCGGTCTTCGTAGCGGTCAATGAGTTGATTGGCCGTGGTGAGATAAGTATCGGCATCGCTACCAAAAAGGGTTAGGTCAATGTCGGTGCCTAACGCATAATGGCTAGTATGCCGGCGTTGCTGCGCTAAGTCAGCGACAGCCGGTTGTTGCTTAAAGTCACGCATTAAAACGCCTCCTTAGATTAAAATTCCGGCACAGTGGTCGAGTTCGTGTTGAATAATTTGCGCGGTAAAGTCAGTAAATGTTTGTTGTTGGGACTTGAAATTACGGCCTAAATATTGCACGGTAATTTGTTGGTAACGGGTGGTAGGGCGTTCACCGCTTAACGATAAGCAGCCTTCCTTAGTTTCGTAGCGGCCACTTTTTTTAGTGATTTTAGCATTCATCATCGGAATGGCAAACGGGCCCATTTGGACCACAATAATATGTTTATTGACGCCAATCATATTAGCGGCCATGCCGACGCAACTATCTTGATGGGCCGCCAAGGTATCTAGTAAGTCGGTCATAATGGTCGTGTCGGTTTTGGTCGCCGGTGCGGCCGGGGTCGTCAAGGCAGCGGGATCGTGAACTACGGGTTTAATCATGTCAAAACTCCTCGTCAAATAATTTAATTCAATTATAGATTCATTTTTAGTCCGGGCGCAAGTCAATGGTTAGTAAGGTTTCTTTCGGTTAAAGTCACTTTAGTTAAACCAACTGTGGAAAGTCGCTAAAATGCAGTTAAAGTAGCCTGTTCGTGTTTTATTGAACAAGCTTGAGCGGGACAGTTGAAAAATATTAATGGTTTTATCTTTAACTTGAAAGCGCTATCTAGTAAAATACAGCTAAAGATATTTATTCGAATAAATATAGAAAATAATTACGAATTAAATCATTTTACCAATGGGGAGGTTACATGAATGACAGTAGAAAATGACGCCACCATGTTACAGGCACCAGTCAGCGGGGAATTATTACCGTTAAGCGCCATTGATGATCCAGTCTTTGCACAAGGGATGATGGGGCCTGGTTTTGGGATTGAACCGACAGATGGGACGATTCAAGCACCCATTGCCGGGACCGTGACGATGGTCGCCGCGACTAAGCATGCACTAGGCTTTAAAACGGCGACGGGATTAGAAGTATTGTTACATTTAGGGATTGATACAGTTGAACTCAAAGGAGCGCCGTATCAAATCAACGTGGCGGTTGGTGATTCGGTCACCGCCGGACAAATCGTGGCGACGATGGATTTAGCCGCCGTCAAAAAGGCTGGTAAAGCGACGACCATCATGACTTTAGTGACTAACGCCGCGGCCCAAAACGCGGAGTTGTTTTTAAATACCGTGACCGGGTCCGTGAAAGCGGGAACGACAGTGGCTTTAATTACCGGAAATACCGCGGTCGCGCCGGCTCCCGCTGTGCCAGTTGGGGATGGCCAATATGACCAATTAGCCCATGACATTATCGAAAATGTTGGTGGTGCTAGCAATGTGACGAGCTTGATTCATTGCATTACGCGACTGCGCTTTTATTTGAAGGACACTAATCAAGCACAAACCGAAAAGATTGCGGGGTTAGATGGTGTCATTGATGTGACGCAAGCGGGCGGTCAATACCAAGTCGTCATTGGTCCGGCGGTTAATGATGTGTATGACGCGACAATTGCGCAGCTCGGTCCGCAGTATGCTGACGATGCCGGGACGCAAGAAGCGGTGGCTGAAACGACCGCAGCTGCTAATGAGAGTTGGTGGGAAAAAGTCCAACATGGATTTGGCAATATTATTGGGGTCATGACCGCCTCAATGATTCCGGTGATTGGGATTTTAGCGGGTTCCGGGATTTTGAAAGGAATTCTCGCGGCGTTAACGGGCTTTAACGTCTTAACGACGACGAGCGGCACATACATGGTGCTCAATGCCGTGGGCGATGCGACGTTCTACTTCTTACCGGTTATTTTAGGTTTCACCGCAGCTAATAAGATGGGCTCTGACCCGATTGTGCTGGCGATTGTCGGGGCCGTTCTCATTTATCCGGCGATTATTACTGCCGCGGGGAAGGCGACGACTGCACAAATTAGCTTCATGGGATTACCGACGCACTTGGTTTCTTATTCGGCGTCCGTGTTCCCAATTATCGTGGCTGCCTGGCTCGGTAAGTATGTTGAAAAGTGGTTGAAAAAAGTTATTCCATTATATTTACGGAGTGTCTTTATTCCGATTTTAGAAGCCTTGATTTTGAGTTTGATTATTCTAGTTGGTGTCGGCCCACTAATCACTATGATTAGTAAAGGGTTAGCCAATGCGATTGTCACAATTTATAACTTCAGTCCGGCCTTATCCGGGTTTGTGATTGGTGGCTTGTATCAAACGATGGTTATTTTCGGGTTACATTGGGGAATTATTCCCATTGTCATTAACGACATTGCGACCAATGGACACAGTTACTTGAATGCGATTTTGTCCATTACGATGGTTGCGCAAGGCGGCGCAGTGTTAGCCGTCTTCCTCAAATCGAAAGACAAAAAGTTGAAAGAAATTTCATTAGCTGCTGCAATTTCAGCTTTTTGCGGCGTCACCGAACCCGCCCTGTATGGGGTCAATTTGAAATATAAACGGGTCTTCGTAGTCGCCAGCATCGGGAGTGCTTTTGGTGGGTTAATCACCGGCCTCCTGCGTGTTAATAATTATGCCTTATCTGGTTCCTTAATAGGATTCCCAGCATTTATCACCCCCGGCGTCGGGATTGGTAGCAACTTCTACGGTTACTTGATCTCACATTATGGGACGTTACTCATTTCGACGGTCTTAGTTTACCTATTCGGGTTCTCAGATAAGATGTTGACCAAGAAAACGGCACTTAAACCGGCCGCTGAATAACGCGTAAAAATATCATCAGCCATTAGCACTCGCTAGTGGGTGGTGGTATTTTTTGCGCTGTTTGTTCGAAACCGGGTGGTAATGGACGTTTCGAATGTGGGTCCTCCAGTTCGACGGTATTGAGTTTTATTGCGCCCGTAATTAAGTTAACTTAGCTCAATAATGATTAAGAATCATTACCGCTAGCGCCCACTATGTCATTACAGCAGCCAAATAAGTCATGTAGATATTTCTTTACCAGTCAGTCTTGGCTCAAAAATGCTGGCTTAATTAGTGAGTGGTCCACATCCAAGGGTTTCTGTTACATGTTTCTTTGGATAGTACTAATGTGAACAATTAACATAAAGCATTTTCAGCCCCTAAACTGATGACGTGAGTTAAGATAATAATAACAAGGAGGAATTGTAATGGCAGTATTTACTGAAGCAGATAAAGTTAAGATTTTAAGTGATTTGGTTAAAATAAAATCGGTGAATGACGATGAAGTTGAAGTGGCGCAATACTTACAACGGTTGTTCGCGGATCATGGGATTAAAGCTGACTTGATGCCAGTGAGTGCCACGCGGAGTAACTTAGTCGCGGAGATTGGGACGGATGGCCCCGTACTCGGGATTTCTGGGCATATGGACGTGGTAGCGCCCGGGGACTTGAACGCTTGGGATAGTGACCCCTTCACGTTAACGGAACGGGATGGCAAGTTATATGGGCGTGGCGCCACGGATATGAAGTCCGGCTTAGCGGCCATGGTCATCGCAATGATTGAATTGCACGCTGCCAAAACGTTAACGCATGGTCGGGTCCGGTTGATGGCGACGATTGCTGAAGAAGTGGGCGAGACGGGCTCGCAGAAGTTTTACGAAGCCCATACTATGGATGACGTCGATGCCTTATTGATTGGTGAACCATCCGGCTACAATATTGCGTTTGCCCATAAGGGTTCGATTGATATTAAGATTACGTCGACCGGGAAAACGGCGCACAGTTCAATGCCCGAACAAGGCTACAATGCGTTGGATCCGTTAATCGAAGTCTTATACCAAGCCAACCATGCTTTCCGCGACACTGACCGTACCAATGCCTTGATGGGACCGTTAGTCTTTAATGCGACGATTGTTAACGGGGGCGACCAAGTCAACTCGATTCCGGGGAATGCCGAAACGGATATGAATATTCGCTCCATTCCTGAATTCGATAATGATGAAGCCATTGCGACGTTACAAAAACTAGTCGATGACCAGAATGCTAAGGGCGCTCAACTTAAAATGAGCGTCTTCATGTCACAACCATCCGTGGAATCACCTAAAGACACTAAGCTCAGTGATTTAGCTGCCAAAATCGGGGAACCGTATGCTGGCCAAGTAATTCCTAAATTAGCCATTCCAGCGGTGACGGATGCTTCTAATTTACTGAAGGACAAGCCGCATGATTTTCCATTCATTATGTTTGGCCCCGGTAATGAAACGCCCCATCAAGTGAATGAAAATGTTGATAAGCAGATGTACTTAGATTTCATCGATTTATATCAAAAGTTGTTTGTTGAATATTTGAAGTAGTGTCCCAATCGTTCTAAGTGAATCAATGGGTTGTCGTAATTGACGGTCCATTTTTGTACCGTGATGTTTTTAATCGGTGACAAGAATAACAAAAAGCTAACTTAACAAACAAGCGGACGTCCAATTAGATGGGCGTCCGCTTCATTATAATTAAGTTTAGTTGTTCGTTTCACGAAAGGCGGGAGCTAGGCTCGATGACTTGAGTGCGACCTTCGCATCCGTTGAAATCTCACCATTGTGCGGGCTCCAACTGGTATCTTTTGTCAGCTTAATGGTGGTATCGTTGTGCGTTAGCGTCATGCTCGTGGCGTTAGCGAGACTCAGCTCGGCATTGCCGAATTTGATCTGGGTGAGGGTCGCTGTTTCGTTTTTACTCGTCTTTAGTGAATATTTACCGGTAATCGTTTTTTGACCAGACTGAAAGTACGCCATCTTTTGATTAGCGCTTAAATAAAGTGCTACTTGTGGTGAATCACTGACCCATCGGCCATAGTAGTCCGTCGTATGCACGGTACTGACAGCGGTTACAGCCGTCTTGGCTGTCTGTACGGTTTTTTCTGATGTTTGGTCACTGTGGTCTTGAAATAGCGCGCAGCCGGCCAAAGCTAATGACAGGATTACCACTAATCCAATCATTCCCCTTATTCTTTGCATGTCAATCTCCTCCAGCGTTACTAATTCCCACCATAGCAACACTTCTTTCTCTCGACTTCTCATTATAAAGGAATAACTCAGAGAGTTAAACTGATACGATTAAGTTTATCGTTAAATTTAAATTATTTTTGATAAATCAAAACGACCCCGATATCTTGGGGGTCCGATAAGTTGCTGATTGGTAAATTTTGTGCGATTTAATGCGTAACAACTCGTCTGAAAATGACGGTGATAAAGCTTGATAAGACGCATTTTGTCATGGTCATTAACACGCTTGATTAAATATTCCAAATATATAATTCAAGATATATAAAACAAAATTTCAAATATTCTTTTTTACGGATAAACGTTGTTATGGGCGCTTTTGCATCGAATATTGTGGGGGTCAACGACTAAAACAGCATAGGCAACTAACCGAAAATGAGCTACTATATATAGTGTTCGTTACAGATAAGAGCACAATTGATTGTACCACTGTACTATTGTGATTTGTACATAATTTTGAAAAGTGGGGATACGTATGTTAACAACGACGACAACGAATATTTTAGACCAATTACGGGACTTACCTGTAGTTAAGCGCGGTGGAACGCAAACTAAATTCCATCCATATAAAATTGATTTTGTGTTGTCCCAATTAGTTAGCGACGCTACGCAACAAGCCGCTGTGCGTCAAGCTATTGTGGACCATTATCAAGGCGCGACGACCATTGAAACGCGCGAATTGCGGCCTGCTTTGATTCAAATCTTTAATGACTTAGGGTTAACTGAAGCCGCTAAGCAGTACCAAGATTACTTTATTGCCGAACAAGAACGCTTCTCAGCTGCCACTAACGTTAAGGCCCGGATTGAAAAGTTATTTAACCGCGATGCCGATGTTGTGCACGAAAATGCCAATAAAGATAGTACGGTTTTTAACACTCAACGGGATTTGGAAGCTGGGGCCGCTAGTCGGGCGTTAGGGTTGAAGATGCTACCAGATATTGTGGCTAAAGCGCATTTACGTGGTGATATTCACTGGCACGACTTGGACTATTCACCGGTAACGCCAGAAACCAACTGTTGTTTAATTGATTTTGATGGCATGTTTAAAAATGGTTACAAGATTGGGAATGCTGAAGTGGCGTCACCACGTTCCATTCAAACGGCGACGGCCCAAATGGCGCAAATTATTGCCAACGTCGCTTCGTTACAATATGGTGGTTGTTCTGCCAACCGGGTTGACCAATTGTTAGCCCCTTATGCTGAAATCAACTATCAAAAACATTTGACGGATGCGAAGAAGTGGGTTGCGGCTGATAAGCAGGAAGCTTACGCAAAAACTAAAACTAAAAAAGACATTTACGATGCCATGCAAGCCCTCGAATACGAAATCAACACGTTGTATTCATCACAAGGCCAAACGCCATTTACGACGGTTAACTTTGGGCTGGGGACGAGCTGGATTGAACGAGAGATTCAACGGGCAATTTTACAAATTCGGATCAAGGGTCTCGGTAAAGAACGCCGGACGGCCATTTTCCCTAAATTAATTTTCACGGTTAAGCGGGGCTTGAATTTAGCACCCACTGATCCCAACTATGACATTAAAGAACTCGCTATTGAGTGTTCTACGAAGCGGATGTACCCCGATCTTTTAATGTACGATAAAATCAAAGAATTGACGGGGAGTTTTAAAACACCGATGGGCTGTCGGTCCTTCTTACAAGGCTGGCGCGATGAAGATGGTAAAGAAGTTAACTCTGGCCGGATGAACTTAGGGGTAGTCACCGTCAACTTACCACGGATTGCCTTATCCGCGCATGGTGACATGGATTTGTTCTGGGAAATCTTCAACGAACGGATGGCAACGTGTCATCAAGCGTTAGCTTACCGGATTGAACGGACCAAACAAGCTAAGCCGGAAAATGCCCCATTACTATACATGTACGGGGCGTTCGGCAAGCGGTTGCCGGCCGGTGGGAACGTGGACGAATTATTCAAGAATCAACGGGCTACGATTTCACTCGGTTATATTGGGATTTACGAAGTCTGCACGACGTTTTTCGGTCCGAACTGGGAACACGACCAAACAGCGTTAGATTTTGCGGAAAAAGTCGTTAAAACGTTACGGGACCAATGTGCGGTTTGGGCGGCCGAATCGGGCTACCACTATAGCTTGTATTCAACCCCCGCCGAATCGTTGACGGATACGTTCTGCCGTGACGATATTGAAAAGTTTGGCAAGATTGACGATGTGACGGATAAAGAATATTACACGAACAGCTTCCATTATGATGTTCGCAAGCATCCGACGCCCTTCGATAAATTATCGATGGAAGAACGTTTTCCAAAGTATGCTTCGGGTGGTTTTATCCACTATTGCGAATATCCTAATTTGACGCAAAATCCGAAAGCTTTAGAAGCCGTTTGGGATTGGGCATACGACCACGTTGGTTATTTAGGGACGAACACGTCCATCGACCAATGTTTCAAGTGTGGCTTTAAAGGTGAATTCAAAGCGACTGCTCGCGGCTTCGTTTGCCCACAATGTGGCAACCACGATCCGAAGTTCTGTGATGTCGTTAAGCGGACGTGTGGTTACTTAGGTAATCCGCAACAACGGCCGATGGTGCATGGCCGCCACGTTGAAATCGCGTCTCGTCGTAAAAATATGTCTCCGGAGATGATTAAGAATGCCGCGCGCTATGAAAGGACCAAACAATCCGATGCCCAAAGAATGGCTGGCAGAGGAGTTAAGTGAACAATACGTCGCTGATTATAAGGCGTTCAACTTTGTTGATGGGGAAGGGGTCCGTTGCAGTTTATATCTGAGCGGCTGCCCGTTCCATTGTCCCGGCTGCTATAATGTGGCCGCGCAAAACTTCCATTATGGGCAACCTTATACTCAAGATTTGGAAGATCAAATAATTGAAGATTTAAGCCAAGATTACGTCCAAGGGTTGACGTTACTTGGTGGGGAACCCTTTTTAAACACCCAAGTGGGTATTCGGATTTGTGAACGGATTCGCCAAGAATTTGGCCATACGAAAGATATCTGGTCATGGTCTGGCTATACTTGGGATGAATTATTAAAGGATTCCGATGATAAGTTAAAAATGTTATCCTTGATTGACATTTTAGTCGATGGGCGCTTCTTAGAAGATAAGATGGACTTGACGTTACAATTCCGCGGCAGTTCTAACCAACGAATTATTGACGTCCCAAAGTCGTTAGCCAGTGGCGAAGTTGTCATTTGGGATAAGTTAGTTCGCTAGTAACAACCACGAGTAAAAATCGAGTCTGGCGCGTTTGGCCATGACTCGATTTTTTTACCCATTTTTTGAAGGGATGTATGAAATGTTAACAACATTGAAACAGTGGCAAGATCGATATTTTCACTTTTGGGACCGGTTAAATGTCTTACGGGCCGGTATTCTCGGCGCCAACGATGGCATCATCTCAGTATCAGGGATTGTGCTAGGCGCAGTCGGGGCCGATATGAGCAATACAACATTGTTCATCAGTGGGATTTCCGGCATGGTGGCCGGCGCTTGTTCGATGGCCGGTGGAGAATTTGTGTCGGTGAGTGCTCAAAAAGATGTTCAACTGGCCAAGCTCAATGCGCAAACGACGCCCAATCAACGCGTGACTGATTTTTATCAAACCCGGATTCATGAAATTGATTTATTGAATCCCTTACATGCGGCGACCATGTCGTTTCTGTCCTTTTTATTAGGGGCAGTCATCCCGCTATTAGCGATTAGTTTATCCGCTCCAGCTTGGCGGTTAACCAACACACTATTAGCGATGGCGGCGGCCTTAACCATTAACGCGACGGTCAGCGCCCACAATGCTGAAGTACCGTTAGCCAAAGTCATTCTCCGCAACATCCTCGTCGGCCTAGTCACGGCGCTCGTCACCTACGTCATGGGGACCTTACTCGGCGGCAATGTTGGTTAGTTCACATTTCTGAACGAACTTGTATGTGATTGTCGCTGTCAGCCGACCGTAACTCCAGCCGCTATGGGGACGGTCCAAGCCTGAGAAGCGGTCTTGGCCCTCGCTTTTGAGCCTACAAATCAAGTCTCAAAAGACGTCCGTGGTGTAAACGGGATAAAAATCAATCCCGTTAACGCCACCCGCATGGCGGCTTCCATTACGGTCGGCTGGCAGCTAAATAGATTAATCATACCAAATAACGTCACTACGATAATTGTAGTGGCGTTATTTGGGCTATCCGTGCTGATTTGGTAATGATAATTGCAATGTTTATGGGGGAATGTCGACTCGTGTATGTTGGTCGCATTGATGCAATTACAAAATTGTGCTTACGTACACCGTGATCCTCATTGGTATTGGAATATTGTTAAAATAGACTACTCAACTGAACGTGAATAAAATTGCCGTCACTAATTGTGCAAGTGGCGGCAATTTTTTCATGATATTCAGATAAAACATCTAATTAAATATGTCATCCCGGAAGTCAGTTAGCCAGTGTGAACGTGCTTAGAACAAGGACGTCTTTTGAGATTAGCGGGTTGGGCTAAGCACAAAAGCGAGGCTGGTGACCATACTTTGGCGCCAGCCGGTCCCTGCACGAGAACACTGGCTAACTGGCTGGGGGACAACGTTTGAAGGTTACTTAGCTGCACTTAATTTGGCAGCATAGCGTTTATTGCCGCGGTACAGTTCGACTAGCGTCCAGAGTAGCAAGGCTAAGATGGCGACGATTAAGACCCAGGCGATGTTGTCGGCGATGCTTAATTGGCCTTTGGTCGGATTGTCACCGAAGAAGCCTTCCACTTGGGCGGGAAGTCCGAGGAGATTTAAACCAGTCAAACCAATGACGGATAACCAGCCCAGACCCTTGACCCACCAACTATTTTTGAAGCGGTGGCCCATTTCAGCGGCGCTGTCGGTCATCATGAGTAACGGCAACATTGAAAATGGTAAGGCGAACGCTAAGAAGACTTGCGAATTGTTCATTAAGTCGTTGAGGGCTTCGTGTTCGGCAATAGCGGATTTACCGCGCGTTAACATGACACAAATTAAAACGGGAATGACGGATAATAGCCGGGTGACTAACCGCCGTAGCCATAATGGCATGCGCATGTGGACGAAACCTTCCATAATCACTTGCCCAGTCAAGGTCCCGGTAATAGTCGAGTTTTGCCCCGAAGCGAGCAACGCCACGGCGAAGAGGACGGATAAGATGCCGGATTTAGCAACGCCAATCAAAACGCCGTTACTTAATGTGGAAGTATCTGATAAGGCTTGGAATAACCCAAAAAATGAGGGATCTTTGACGGCCCCAGTTTTGAAAACGGCCACACCCATAATTAAGAGTAGCGCGTTGACAAAAAAGGCGGCGGTCAATTGGATATTAGAGTCCAAGCTAGCAAACTTAACGGTCCGCGCCACGTCATCCGCGTTGTGATGATCAATTTTCCGCGTTTGTGAAATAGCCGAGTGTAAGTACAAGTTATGTGGCATGACGGTCGCACCAATAATGCCTAAAGACCCGGTCAAGGGGGTCATGCCAGCGACGGTCTTACTGCTCGAAAAAGTTTCGGCATTAGGAACTAAGCCGGCGATGACGGCGCCCCAGTTAGGGTCTGACAAGGCGACCTGATATGCAAATACGAACAGGATGACTAAAATCAAACAAACGACTAAACCTTCAATTTTGCGAAAACCAATCTTGGTCAGTAATAATAGTAGCAAAACGTCAAAAACGGTAATAAAGACCGCAATAATTAGTGGAATGTGGAAGAGTAAAAATAAGGCAATCGCGGCGCCAATAACTTCGGCAATATCGGTCGCCATAATCGCAAATTCCGTTAAAATCCATAAAACGATGCCTAACGCCCGACTAGTCCGCGCCCGGATGGCTTGCGCCAAGTCCATCTGACTCACGATACCAAGTTTAGCCGCCATGTACTGTAACAACATCGCAATCAAACTTGAAATCAAGATGACAGACATTAACAAATATTGGAAATTTTGCCCACCGGTAATTGAAGTGGACCAATTCCCAGGATCCATATAACCGACGGCGACTAACGCACCCGGACCAGAATATGCAAATAGTGTTTTCCAAAAACCAATGTCTTTGGGAACTTCGATTTTACCATTAATCTCTTCTAACGAAGGTCCGTTGGCATATTCAATCAATTTATGCTTCCGGGTTGGTGCATTTTTTTCACCCATGGCAGTACCACCTTTCTGATTCTGAAATCACGGCCATTTTACGCGCACTGTCCGTTAAGTTAAATCATATCTCGTGGTTCGTTTACTTCCCTAAAACCTTTTTGGCATGCTTAATGTTAAGGGGCATAACTAACTGAACTTTGTGAAAGAAAAAAAGTGAACAAGACGCTGATATGCTTGGTTTTATTCGGTTTGTTAGTTATTTTTATTTATGCCGTAAACAAATGTAAACATTGATAAGGTAGATTGCAAATTTAATCCGAATTTTTGGACAAATTGTTCAGCATAA
>NZ_AYGX02000047.1 GCF_000498955.2 Lactiplantibacillus fabifermentans DSM 21115
AAGCTGATCTTTTTTGTCCGAACAGCGTTCGGATTAATTTTACAATCTACCAATTTAAGCGTTTAACAAAATAAAACGTCGTGACTCCCGCAAATGGCAAGTCGGCAATTTGACCATAAACTTGGTAACCACACTTTTGATAGAAACCCACTGCTTGATAATCACGCGTCGATAACGTGATATTGATAATTTGATGGTCGCGAGCCCACGCTTCAGCCGCGGTAATTAGTTGTGTACCGAGCCGTTGGTGCCGATAAGTTGACGCTAAGGCTAATCGATTGATATATAGATGGTCATACCGACGTGTCATTAATAGCCCACCAATTAACTTATCGCGGTCAAAGGCCCCAATCCCAATCACCTCGCCAACTGCGCGCGAGTAATCTCCTACTTGCTCAGCCAACTGTTGGGCAAAGAGTGTGCCTAAATACGCATTTAATTCAGTTGGCTTAACCGATGCAAATTTAATCATTAGCTCACCTACTCCCACCGTCATTTGAATCAATAATAGCGTGGGTATCCCATTGATTTAAACATATCATATAATGCGGCTCCCTGGGTTGCCAAATCAAACGTCTTCTGATTGATGATAGCGTATCTTCAAGGCCGCAATTCCGCAAATGATCAGTGCAATCAGCGGTAAATAGATAATAACGTGATAGCGCCCCTGAACTTCCAAGATAAGGTTACTGAGCGTAAAGCCATCAAACAATAAAGCACTCATGAAAAAATACTGATTTAAAAAATGCGGTTTGGTCAGCTGTCGTAGGCCCAGCACACTCGCAATGAGGGCCGCAATTAACATTAATCCGAAATAAGCCGCCGAGAGCGTTATTACAAAATAGCGGAGTCGATACCAAGTATTCCCGGTCCGCCGTGATTGTAAGTTATATAAGACCCAATTATAACCGTAGTCTGGCCCTAGTAACTGTTGCATTTTATCATCAATGAAGCTAAACCAGCGATGTTGTTGCTGCAATTGCTGAACGTTTAGCTGGGTATCTTGGGTTAATTGCTGGGCTAATTTTGAATAGGCTTTGGCCGGTGTCGGGTTTACTTTTAATTGATGGGTGACTTGGCCCATAATTTTAGCGTTATAGGTCCCTTGCGTGGCCACGTTGGTTCCCGTGGCTAAGCTGTACGTCGTCTCAACGTTACTCGGTGCCAACTGAATCCCATATAGCCAGTTATTCAAACCGGCAGAACTCGTCAATAATAGCATGGCCCCCCCTAAGTATAACCATAAACGTTTGGTAGTCTTTCGTGGAAATGTTTGCAACCAGTGGACCCCGGTAAATAGTAGTACGGCAATTAACCACACCGTCATAATTGGTCGCAGCATATTAGCAGCTAAGGTCGCAATTAACGCCAAACACAAGTTAAGCCAGGGATCATTGGGAGCAGCCGTTATGGCCGGTTGCAATGCCTTAGTAAGCGCTAGCAACGTCAGCAATACGAACGTGACGAATAGCGGTTCGGCCCCGTTCAGTAAAGTACTATAGAGCCAATACGCCGGGATACAATAAAAGATTAAGCTAGCAATTAACCCCATTTGCCGTGACAACCACCGCGCCCCTAACCAATAAATTAGCCACATGTCGAGTAAAGTACATAAGACATTCGTTAATTGACTAATAAAAAAGTTGGCCCCGAGAAAGGCGGTAATTAGACTAAAAAAATTGGCAATATTAAGTGAGTGTGGAAAAATGACATAATTTCCAAGTAAGCCGCGCGTCCACATTTGGTGCCAAGTCATCCCTTGCGCACTAAAAGCGGCTAACGCGTGATAGTTCCAAAAATCTGAAGTTGGTGCAATTTTTAACCAGGCGATGGCCAAAAATTTCAAGCTGGTCAAGCCGCTAAAAACCAAGCACACCGCGCGGGTTCCCCGATGACTTAACCAATAACTAGCCCCAACAATCAACAAGATGAGGCCTAATAAACTCAACCCGGCGCTAGCAACTGCTAAGCCGTTAGTCGTCATGGTCAGGTGCGCTTCATATTCGGCTAAGGCCAAGAGCATCCAGCCTAAAAGCCCTACTGCAACACTTAATGTAGCGGCTTGAAGGCTCTTAATCAAAACTCGTTTAAGCATGTTGGCCCCTCCTGTGCAAAAGATGCGAGTACAGTGAGACAGTCATGGCTTGATGGCGCGTCTTAATCCAGCTCGTTTGACCAATGAGTTGGCGATAGATGGCGGCGTACGGGGTAATACTAATAATCAGCAAGTAGCCTTGAAAGCTTAAACTGTCGATAAAAGTTGGCCAAAAAGCGACCGGCTTTTGGATATCAGCATAATTACGCTGATACAAGTTGGCAAACAGCCAGCAAGTTGCAAGCGCTATTAAAATGACCGCTAACAATGCGAGATGGTGCCAGCCACTCTGCCAAGTCGCTAAGCTCCGCGTCACCATTGTTGCAAAGGCCCAGACACTCGTCAGCGGTACGATGCAGCCGGTAATGGGCATCAAGACCCAAAAGGTCGTGTCGAATTTTTGAAAAGCATTCACGTCGCGCGACCGCCACAGTGCTGGTAGATAGGTCATGCATTGCAAGGCCCCTTGGCACCAGCGAATTCGTTGTTTGATGAATGGCCGTAAGCTTTCAACCGCTTCTTGTTCCACGACCATCCCATGGGTAAAAACCACGCGCCCCCCTAACAACCAAGTCCGCAAGGTAAATTCGAGATCTTCTAGTAAACTGTTACCCCACTGATTTCTTTGAGCTAAAGTCAGGCGCACGAATTGGCCGTTACCCGATGCGATTCCTTGTCCTAAACGGTCACGCAACTGTTGGGTAGAATTGTTAACGCACATAAATTCAAAGTTTTGCATGCGGGTCAACCAGTTATTCTGGTTATAAATACTCACACCGGTCTGAACCATCATGATTTTATCATCTTGTTCAAAGTTGGCCACGACTTGAATTAAGTCAGTGGTCGTCATAAAAGCGTCGGCGTCTAGGATACCAATTAAAGTCCGCTGCGGATCAGCAGTCTTCGCTAAGGTGTTTTCTAAATATTGGACTGCGGTGTTAATGACGGCCCCTTTACCCTGTTTGGCGTTGCCGGCCCGATGCAACACTTGTAAATAAGGTGACGATGATTGGGCCAGTGCCGCTAAACTTTTGTCACTAGAGTCGTCATCCACGGCCACAATTTCGGCTTGCACCGTACTGGGCAAATTAGCAATCTCAGCTGATAAATGGTTAATCGTGTGCGTGACGATGTGGGCTTCATTCAAAACCGGAATGATTAGAAATAGGCGAAATTGCTGGGGCCCTTTCGTTAAAGCGCGCACCGGTTCACGGTAATGATTAATTAAGAAAATATTGACCAAAAAATATAAATAAAACAAACTTGAAATCGTAATAGCAGTATTCGCGATGACTTGCATATGTCAGACCCCCTAAGTCAACCTAATTTTGAAATCAATTATAGGCGGCGCGAGTCCTGGCACCTATTATTTAGGCAGTGAAAGCATAGTAAACTATCGGGCCCAATTAATTTACGCATTATTTACCTGGAATTTACACAAACGTGCTAGTCTATGCTAGTTAACGATTGTTAAGCTTGAGTCAATTATTCAGCCAAAGGACGTGAGTTGATGCAAAAAAGGACGTGGTTCTTCGTCGGACTTTTGTTGGGCCAACCATTATTAGTCTATTTGTTACGCGGACAGTTATTGCCAGCAGTGCCGGTGCATTTTGGCTGGCTGCCGAATGCTTGGAATCAAGTGGCCACTCAAAATACTTGGGTGGCGGTTGGTGAAAGTGCGCTGATGCCCCTATTATTAATCGCGACACGCTATCTGCCAGCGGTCATCACGATGATTCAAACACCGCATTGGTGGTTATTGCCACCATTACAAGTTTGGCGCTGGTGGTTATTCGGGGCTAATTGGTTTGTGTTGATCTCACTATTCAGCGACTTTGCCGTCGTTAATGCGGCTTGGCAAGTCTGGACTGGCGTCTTAGTCATACAGCTATTAGCGTACGCGGGTTATATCATGTGGCTACATTGGCAGAAATCCGATGCCTAAAACACCAAAAGAAGACTGAGAAATAACTCAAAAATTGGTGCCCGATGAAAGTTAACTTTCATCAGGCACCAATTTTGTTGTTATCATTTTTATTGTCGAAACGTGCGTCAACAGCAGTTTGTTCCGCCTTTTGGCCCACTCTTAGTAGGTTTGAATTAGTCGGTTAAGTCTTTGACCATTAATAAATCGGTTTGCGGATCAGTCCCCATCGTGAATGTGTGGGCACTAAATTGTTGAAAGCCCCACTTCTCGTAGAACTTTTTGGCCGGTTCATTGTGTTCCCAAACCCCCAACCAAATCTTTGTTTTGTGGTCTTGATGAGCAAGCTCAATCGCTTGTTGAATAAAGGCACTCCCTAGTCCCTGATGCTTAAAAGCTGACCGAATATAAATCCGTTCCACTTCTAAAGCTGCGGGCCCCATTGCTTCTGACTGCGCGTCATTAACATTCAGTTTTAAATAGCCAACTGGTGTTTGGTCGTGTTCTACGAAATAAAATCGGGAATCAGGATTAGCGAGTTCGGCCGTTAATTTTGGTAAATCGTAGGCGGTCGCTAAGTAGTCCGCCATGTTAGCGGCGGTGTTTTGCGCACCAAAAGTATCGGTAAAAGTTTCAATACTAATCTGTTGTAAGGCGGTCACGTCGGCCGTTGTTAATTTGCGGGTTGTCGTTTTCAAAGTTGATACTCCTTTCAGTAACAAAAAAGCACGTCACGACGACATGCTTTTTTAGCTGTTAAGCTTGCGGTGTTTTTTTACCCCATGATGGAATAATCTTCCCATCTTCACTGAGTTCTGGACCGTCAGTATCTTCAAGTTCTTCAGCGTCTGGATCTTCAAAATTGTTTTCCAAGGCGTCAACGAAACGTGAAGTTGCTTTACCGTCTAAATCATCAAAGAAGAAGTTCACGAAACCGTCAAGTTTAGCTTGATCTAACTGTGGATGTTCCATTTGGCTAATCAAGTCGGTCGTGTTTTCAGCTAAACTACCCGGAATAAAGTCGAAGTAGTTGAAGTAGAAACTCCGTGATTGCATGTAATCAGCTAAATCCGGTGCAAAGAAAATCATTGGCCGTTTCAGCAACGCATATTCGAAACAAACGGATGAATAATCGGTAATTAATTGGTCAGCGACTAATAACAAATCATTGATTTCGCGATAGTCGGAAACATCATAATAAAAATCAGAATATTCATATGGTAACGTAGGTTTGTTTTGCACGAACGGATGAATCTTGAGTAAGAAGACATAATCTTCATGCAAAGCTTCATAAATTTCTTTGAAGTTCAACATTTCGAATGGATAGTAGGCCGATTGTTGGCCGTTCCCACGGAAAGTTGGGGCAAATAAAATCACTTTTTTGCCCTTGATGAATGGCAGTTCTTCTTCTAAGCGTTCGCGAATTTCTTTTTTCTTCGGTTCATCAAAGAAAATATCCGTCCGCGGAATCCCAAGGGGTTCCACCTTATCGGCCGCAATCCCAAAACCTTCAGCGTACTTGTCGGCAATATTATGCGATGACACTAACGCGCGCGTATAGTTACGGTGATTCAAAGAAGTAATCTTAGGACCACCGGGCATGCCTAAACGACTGTAACCGAATGTTTTAAAGGCCCCCACAGCATGCCAAACTTGAATCAAGTCGGCATTTTCACGAATGTGGAGCGGATAAACTAACGGATAAAAGTCATCTAAGATCACGTAACGACTTGTCGCCAATGCCTTAGCTAAGGTCCGAACTTCTTTCCAAGTCTTTTTCGTCTTAATACTTGGCTTCAAATAAAATGAAATCTTAAAGTCCGTATGACGACGTTTCAATTCTTGATAAATAAATTCAAAGTTCCCGGAAATGGTAACCCGACTGTCGGAAACAAATGAGATTTGTTTCTTCTTGATTGGTGATAAGCAATACCAGTGATACCAGACTTTTAAAGCCCGCCGCTTTAAGGCGCGCATAGCGGCCGTATCTAAGCCCGTATCGTCGGAGAATTCATTTTCCAACGGATTGATTTCACTTAACTTGTATGACGTAACTTTTAAGTCTTGTGCTGCCAAGCTATAGCGGAAAATCAAACTGTAAGATTTGTTACTCTTCGCAGAATAACTCGTCATCTTAGTCGTATAGTTTAAGTCTTGGTCCGCGTCCATGATTTTTCCGACCGTTGTCCGGCGAATTAACCAACCTTTTTCCAAATATTGTTTTAATTGAAGTTTGACTTGATAAGTCCCAGGAATCAAAGGCTTACCGGCGCTTAAGGTTGAAAAGTTAACGGCACCACGATAACCGGCTTCCGGAAACTTTTCATTTTTAATGGCGGTGTTGACCAAAGGTACTTCAAATTCTTCACCTTGGTCGCCTACCAAAATCAAACTTTTAATAATCCGTTCGCTATCAGCTTCAGGATATTTTTCAAAATATGCTTGCCCTTCAATCGTCAGATAAGAACTGTTGAATTCCAAGCTCTTAACTTGACGTTTGATTAGTGATTCGGCTTCATTATCTAGCCGGGGCTCATTTAAATACTTTAATGAGCTCATATTTTCGTCGTCTGGGGTCACCCCAGCGACGGGCGTCACGGTGTGCGTTGGCTGCTGCCGACCGTACACAATCCGTCGCGCGACGCGTTTAATTCGTTGTAACATAGCTTCTTGCGCTCCCCGCTAATAATTAGAGTAATTTGATGAGATGTTGAAAGACTCGTTGGGCATTGCGACCATCTTGATGAGGAAATGTCTTGGCTTTTAAGGCCTTGACATAATCCAAATCCATCGTCGGTACTTGCTGATTGATATACGTGACTAAGTTGGCCACCGTATCGAAGTGCGGCGCGCCTAAATATTGATAGTAATCAACATAAAACCCGCAGTCAGCCATGTAAGCGTCATAATCGGGCGTAAACAATAAGATTGGCCGTTCAAAATAACTAAAATTCAATGATAGCGATGAATAATCAGTTATAAATAAATCCATAGACGGCATAATCGTCTTAACCCGTTCGGCGTCTTGGAAGACGTGCACATTGCTTGGTAAGCTCAGTGACGGTAATTTCAAATACGGATGTAAGGAAATATAAATATCCCAAGTTGGTCGTAATTGTTGACTCGCTTTAATAAAGTCCTGTACATAGTTTAACACTTGCGCCTCACCATCGGCACCCGGCCGATAAGTTGGTGAATACAATAAGCGCTTCGGCCCCGGATGATTTTCCGGTTGGGTCGTCATTAACCGATCCATCATTGGTTCGCCCGTCGCTAAAATATGGTCCGGATCAATATCAAAGGCGTCCGCATACGCCGGTTTGTCATTTTCCGCATTAATGAACACCCAGTCATAGTTCGTGTGGGGTTTCAGAACACTTTGGTCCGCATGCGGTAAACTTAAACCGAACTTTTTCAAAGAGCCAATCGCATGCCACATTTGGACGACTTGATTATCCGCGTGCTTATTAATGGCATATAACGGAAAAAAATAGTCGTCAACGATAAATAGCTCAGAATGCGCTAAGGCATTGAGGGCTTTAATCGAGGCCCACAAAAAGCCCAATTTACTTGAGCGATCATAATGGTAACAAAACTCACGAATATCCGTCGTGCCGTCACGTACAAATTCGCGACGTAACGCGGCTAGATTATCGTTTAATTTGGCACTGCGCATAGTGGCAAAAGTGACCCGTCGTTTCCGCGGGCCACCCAAGTGGTAGCAGGCCTGATAAAAAAGATTAAAACTTCCATGCAATAATGAAAGCTTAATAGTTTTTAAACGTCCCACTCCATCACCGCCTTGCCCCAATAGTTCGTCAAATCGCCTTCAAAGAAATCAATGATATCTTGAATGGTGCTGACTTTGCGGGTCAAGCCGACTAAGTTTTGTAATCGTTCACGGGTTACTGGACTCTTAGTCAAGATATCCAATGCCTTTTCAAAGTCAACCCGACCACTACGACTCGTTCCGCGTAAAGTTAATCCTTCCGCTAAAACGGAGCGTGTATCGATGCCGACAGGGTCTTCAGAGACCCCCATTAAAATGGCAGTACCCATTGGTTTGATGTGTTGAATGATTTGAGCAATCGCTTGTTCACTCCCACGGCCACCCGTACATTCAACTGCTTGGCTCACTTTCAAATCAGCGGGAATATCATCAACTAAATAAGTTTTATCCGCAAATGAGAAATAATCGAGTTTTGATTGGTGACGTCCAAAAATCATTAATTGACTTTCTGGGAATAGTTGTTTAACTAACGTCGCCGTAATATAACCTAAGTTACCATCACCCCAAATCCCAATGGTAGTTTTGTCGGCGTCCATAGTGTCTGCCAAAGCAGTTAAGCCATGCACCCCAACCGAAACCATTTCGATAAAAGCTGACATTTCATGGTCGAAATCGGCCGGAACTTCAATGACGCGGTCACGGCGTAACACGACGAATTCTTGCATGAACCCATCAAAGCCGCTCGAACGGAATTTTGAGGTTGGTAAATAATTTTCTTTAATAATGGGATCAGTTTCACTAGGGGTATTTGGAATCATGGCGACTAATGTCCCAGGCTTGAATTCGCCCTTAGGGTCATTTACCACTTCACCGACACCTTCATGAATTAAGGCCATTGGTAATTTTTGACGTAACGTTGCTTGTGGCCGTGACCCGGTAAAGTACCGTTGGTCAGCGTGACAAACGGACAAATAACGTGGCCGGACCACAATATCATTGGCCGTAACTTCTTCAGCGACAGTTTGAACTTCAAACTGTCGGGCGGCTACTAACCGATAGACTTGATTTAACATCTTAAGACCTCGTTTCCACTAACGCAGTTGCGACCCGTAAGTCGTATGGCGTGGTAATCTTGAAGTTAAAGTTTTCGCCGCGAACCATCTTAACAGGTTGGCCAGCTAATAAACAAATCTTGCAAGAGTCTGATAACGTTTCTTTTTGCGCGTCACTTAAGGCTTCGTAAGATTCAATTAACGTCTTGATGTTAAAACTTTGTGGGGTTTGGCCTTGGTACATTGTTGAACGAACTGGAATATCGTCAATCTTTTCTTCGCTTCCTTGCACAATCGTATCAATGGCCGGAACGACCGTATCAACGGCGGGGTTAGCTAAGACGGCCTCAATGTTGTCATTGATAATCCGTGACGTAATAAATGGCCGCACAGCGTCATGGGTGATAACGACATCATCATCATGTAAGCCGTAGTTATCACGAATGTATTCGATCCCCTTCATTAAGGTTTCATTCCGTTCAGAACCACCGGTAACCACGTGGACCCGTTCGTCAGAAACGTACTTGCTAACGAGATCTTGCGTATGACTCAACCAGTCGGCTGGGCAGACAACTAAGATGGCGTCGAAACGACTTTCTAACACAAATTTTTCAATCGTGTGAATCAAAATCGGTTTATCAGCCAATGATAAAAATTGTTTGGGCATTGGCACATTACCCATCCGGGTACCTTTGCCACCGGCTAAAATCTGAGCATAAATCATATCAACATTACTCCATTCATGTTTCAAATTATTAGGATAATCATAAAGAAAAATTATGAATTTTTTGTGAATTTTCTGTGACGGAATTATGACGGGAACGGTTATAATCCTTAACTAACCAGCGTTTTGGCCTGTTCAACAGTCAGGACTACTCGCCAACAAAGAGCCAAACCAGCGTACCGCCTAGCTTAGGCTCTGCTAACCTTTAGTTAGAGGGCGGTTTTACAGTCAATTCAATGTTCGGGTTAAGATAGTCTTAATTTTTAATGAGGCCCGTCCAATCACAGTCAACACCGCTTCCGGACGACTAAAAATGAACTAAATAGCCCCGGTCACGGTGCTATTATACGGTACTCGTTTTATGGAATTCAACCGTTGACGACTTTCTTCATGAAAAAAGCATCAACTGGCAATATTTACCAGTTGATGCCATATTATTACTTATGAGCTAACGGAATCCACATTTCACCAGTAACTTGATCATGCGCTTTAGCCGTAATAACGGTGGCGTTGGGACCACCAACATAGGCTTGATCAGTTAAACTTGGTAAGACTTGGCCAAACGCCGCACCTTCAAGTTGAGCAAATAAATTAAGCGCCGTATCCGCCTGACCTTGAACGACTAAATAATCACTAGCTGGAAATTGAATTGCGCGTTCTTCGTCAGTAGTAGGTTGCATATCCGTTTGTACCCCGGCGTAGTAATACATCTTGCCATCAATCGCTTCGTTCACGGCAAATTCATAAGCATTTTGGGCGTTATCCCGTAATGTTTGATACCGCGGCGTGGTTACTGTCTTAGTCCAGAATGCTTGCTTTTGTGCGGGTAACTCTTGGTAACTGCCGGCTAATGTCGTCCCAATACCTAATACCGTAAAAGCTGCTTTAGTTGTAATTTCGTAATTGTTCATTTTTGTTTCCTCCTTGAATTGAATAATGTTATGATACGAGCGAACCATGTCAAAAACTGAAACGATTAGAAAATAAAAATGAAAAAAACGACTCGAATTAATACAGAAATGCGTTATATCAACAATCGACAACGTTTTACGATTAGTGATTTAATGGCGGAATTCGATATTTCGCGGAGTACCGCTAATCGTGACTTAGCCGATATTCAAGAATTAGGGATGCCGCTCATTTCACACGTTGGTGCGGCTGGTGGTTTCACCGTCATGCGCAATCAATTATTACCGGCAGTGCAATTCAATACCGACGAATTAAAGGCTTTATTCGTGAGTTTTATGGCAACAACTAACACACAGCTCCCTTTTTTGCAAAATCGGCAGACGATGACTGAAAAATTACTTGCAATTGCGTCACAGGCTCAACAAGATGATTTAGTACAGCTGAAACAACTACTTAGATTTGAAAACACGAATCCAGCTAATGCTGACCTATTAGAGTTGACGGATTTAGCTAGTCCATTACTAAAAACTTTGATTAATGCTAGTATTGCCAGTCGGCACTTAACCTTGACCTTAACTACCGGCCAAACCCATGATGTATATATTCAATATTTATATAATCAAGATGCTCAATGGCAAGTGATGACCTTTGATTTGACGCAACAGCAGTCCCATGTGTGGTCGTTAACATCGATTCACGCCGTCGCCATTAACGAAGCGCCGTTGGACATGACCGTAGTCGAGCAACAGTTAACGGCGGCCCAGCCACAGCCTAACTTAGTTTTACAATTAGGGCCGCATGCGGTGCAACAATTTAAACGACTTCATCGGCCCAACCGGTTGCTACAATATTTAGACCCTTTTCAACAAACGGCGCGCTTTCAAGACTACGTCGCAGTTGATGATGCCAGCGTCTTAGCTCAAACCGCTGACTGGTTACTCTTTTTAGGTCCAGATGTCCAGCCTATCCAAGTACCAAGCGCTCTGACTACTATCATTAAAACGCGACTACAACAGTGGTCATAGGAGGTTCCCATGAAAAATACCGATCAACGGGTCGTTAAGACGTTAGCGTTAATTGATCAAACTTGCTACGCGCTACTCGACCAAATGCCGTTTGAAAAGCTTTCAGTCGCCATGATTTGTAAACATGCGACAATTGGCCGCTCGACATTTTATCAATATTACTTAGATAAATATGACTGGCTAGAAAAACAAGTGGCACTTTACACTGACCAATTCCAAACGATTATGGCTAATCGCCAACGTGACTTTCAGCAAAGTGAATCATTAACGAAGCTCGTAACGGCCTTGCTGCCATACCGGGCGCCCATTTTAGTGTTACTTAAAATTCATAGTGCGACGGCCGATTTAACGGTCAACTTCAACCAGATTTTACAAACTAGTGTCACTAAATTTAAGTTGCCAGATAGCAAGCTAACCGTACCATTACCTTATTTACAAGCGCTCTATGCAACCAATGCGATGACTTATATTACTTACTCCTTAGAACATGGTATTGATGAACAAGTCAGTCAATTCATGAATCAAAGTTTTAATTTGATACTACCCACTTTAGTCGTTAAGCCAAAGTAATGGTATGTGGTCGAATCGCTGGGTCGTGATTCGTTAAAGTTTCAATCACCTGAGGTTCACTCGCCTTTTGTTGAATCCAAGCTACTGATTCCAACGCTTGAGTACGGTTAACGACAATTCCGGGTGTATATAAATGATCAATTGATTCTTGCGCATAACCAGTATCACTCGCTAATAAGACTTGTTCACCCTGGTGACCTTGAATTAAAGTTGCCGCTAAGCCGTGGCTGTGACCAGGCACATAAATAAATTGCATGGACCCGTCACCGAATAGGTCAAATGAACGATGAAAAGGTCCTAAATCAGTGTGGTCAAAATCGAATGTCTGGACGTCTACGCCTCGCCACATTTTAGGAATATAGCGCAACCGATCATGTTGGGCGGTGTTCCATTCAGGGGTACTGGTTAAAATATGTTGCGCATCTTTAACGAGTGGCAAGCCACTGGCATGGTCACTGTGCAAATGACTAAGCATTAAATAATCGATATCGCTTGGTTGATAGCCCAATTGTTGTAATTGCTCGCGGACGGACCAACCGGCTGGCAAATAAGCTTTGTTGATTTGTGTCTGTAACCCTAGTTCGCGCCATTGACTTTGCCGCACTAGTTCATTCCAACCTGTATCAATCAAGACAAGTCCCTTAGGATGCTCGATTAAGTAACTGGAAACGGGTAATGTCACTTGATTGACGTGCGACCGTAAAATGCCGGTGTACGCTAATGGATTACGAAATTTATCATGGAATGGTAACCCGGCGTCTACTTTAACTAAGCCAGTATGCAAAACGTGAATTTTAATAGTTGTCATTTGAAATCATCCTTTACTTGATTAAGTGACCTTAGTATATAAAGGATGCCCTCAGCACTGAAGACCAGTTTCAATCAGAGTGTTAGTTAACACACACTTTTTGGACAAGTGTTCAGGAATTTGGCAAATGACCGGATTAAGGCTTGTCAATGATGGGCCGATGTGGTTAGCTGGTGGCTGGTTTTGGGGTGATTTGTTTTAGTTAAAGTAAGATGTTACATATTAGTTCCTGTTTTGGGCATCATGGTAATGCGTATTTTTATAGTGCCCATGGGCTAAATCCTGCACGATATCCGCCCCAGGATGCACTAAATGGTGGGTATCGCGATATTCAATGCTTAGCGCACTGTGCGCTTGTAAATCGTGACAGACCTCCTGATACAAGGCCACCCGATGTGGAATCTCCAATAAATCATAACTATGGATTAAACGTTCGCCCCCACGCTGTGCTTGTAAAAAGAAGCTGTAACAATTAAACAAGTGATTATCAACAATTAATATATGATAGCGCCACTGGTAACGTCGCAAAAAGTAACGATCCAAATTAGCTATTAACGCTTTAGATTCTGCTAACATAATTCCTCCTTAGGCTTGATGGCCGCCAACCAACTTAGACCGCTCAATAGCCGTCCCGGCAGCCGTTTTACTATAACCACGAACGATAGCTTGATAACCATACCGACTTCTAATTTGGTCAATGGTATGTTCTAAACGTAAATTAGCGGCATCGCGTTTAACATCTGAAAACAAAGACAGTTGCAAACTGCTTGGTCGACTAATTCGATTGACGCGAACGCCAACATTGCGCAAGGCATCGCCTTCCCAGCGACTTTCAAATAAATATTGCACCGCGCGAATCAAATCGTTCGTTTGGTTCGTCGGGTCGACTTTAGTTTGGGCACTCCAACCACGACGGGCCCGGGCATCGGGCGTTGCAAAGCCGACTTGAATGCTAATGACCTCGCCTAATACTTGATGCTGCCGCAACCGGGTAGCGACCTGGTCCGCAATTTCAAACAAGACGGTTTCAATATCAGCCCGCGTGGTATAGTTTCGCATCAACACTTGGCTATTCCCGTAACCTTTATTTTCGGCTCGTGGCACATACCGTTTTGCCAAATCTGAATAATCGATGCCCCAACTATGAAAATACAAGGCATCGCCGAGGACGCCGAAATTTTGTTGCAATTGACGGCGGTCAGTATGAGCCAGTTCATAAATGTTGTGAATACCGAGATTTTTCAACTTATCAGCCGTCTTTTGTCCAATCGACCAAAAATCGGTCAAGTCGTCAATCTGCCACACCTTTTGGGGCACATCGTCATAAGTCCAGGTTGCTTGCCAGGGAGCCTGTTCTTTGGCGGCGTTATCTAAAGCTAATTTAGCCATTAAAGGATTCGGACCAATTCCAATCGTCGTCACGATGCCCGTCTGGTCAAAAACTTTCTTTTGGATTTGATGCGCAATCGCTTCATTACTGCCAAACAACTTGTGACTGTGGGTCACATCGATAAAAGCTTCATCGACACTGTAAACGTACCAATGTTGGTCATCCGTAAATTGACGAAAAATTTGATTGACTCGATAATTCAATTGAATATAAGTTTGCATGTGGGGGGCCACCAATTCAATATCCATCATCGGCTGCAGTTCAAATTTCCGTGTGCCTAATTTAACGCCGTAATCTTTCTTCGTATCGGGTGAAGCCGCTAAAATCAAGCCGCCGTTAGATTCTTCGCGTGACAACACGGCGATTTTAGCCGCTAACGGATATTCCCCACGGCGAATGGCCTCCGTGCTGGCATAAAAGGACTTACAGTCGATACACATAATGTCATGCACCGGTAACCGGTCGGCATCATCAAGGAGTGTCACCATGTAACCACCACTTTTCAGCTGGCAAAGGTTGTACGTAACGTAGTTGGTTGATGACCAGTGCATACACTTGCCCGGTTTCAGTTTGTAAATAGATTTGACCGGCATCGTAGCCCACTAACCACCCTTTTAGCGCAGCAACCAACTGATTGTTCTCTAAATTAGCCGCTTGGACCAGGACGGCTTGACTTTGTTCCCAGGCGTATTGCAAATTTTCATTTATTTTCGATAATGCCATCACGGGCTGACTCGGTCGCGGCTGGGCTTGGTGTTGCGCTTGTTCCATATAGGCACTATGGTCACTTAACAACCACCCCATCCACTTAATCATGCCACGGTCGTTATAGAGCCACTTATCCCGTGGGACAGTATGTTCTTGCATGCTGATCACCAACCTTTCATACACCCATTATACGAACATATGTTCTTTTTGGCAAGCATCATTTAACCCTACCTAAAAGTTCTACAGGTAATATCAATAGATCAATACTGCCTGCTAATGCGCGACGGTCATTAGATTAAGAACTACTCGTTTAACCAGTTTTAGCTGCCATTTTCAAAAATAATTAATTTTTTTCTTTCATATTATTTATTCAGTCAATCACTTCGTCCTAATCACTTTAACAGCAATTCCCTATCTAAATTGCTATACTTAACAGTAACGAAACTAACAGAATGGATGTGTGACTCGAATTGCAAAAATTGCGGAGTAGCTTTTTAGACTTTTCAATAGCAGATTTAAACTTTTTAGCCAACATTGGCATTATGCTACCGTACGTCTTAATTTTATTTAAATATCAACAGACACATAGCGTGAATTATTTAGTTGGGATGATTGTCTTTTACGTGGCCCGCGCGGCGAGCGTCTTTACCACCAAACGACTAAACTTAAAGTCCAGCGTGTACTTATTAATGTGCTTATGGTTAGGCATCGTGGGTAGCGTGATTTATGGCGTGACCAGTAACCTCATCTGGTTAATTATCGGGGGGTTGTGCCTCGGTTATACGTCTGCCAACATTTGGCCGTACTTCTTAACAATCAAACTTCATTTGACCACCAGTACTGACTTCAAACTAAAACGTCTCTACTGGTTAATCTTTGGCGTTTTAGGCTTGCTGTTCGTTGTCGACTTTATTTTTGATTTGAAATATCGCTTAGCCTTTATCTTATTGGCCGTTTTATTCATCTTGGCCTTACCCGCCGGTCGGCTATTGAACCAATTCTCATTAGCTTTTTATGACGAGCATGCGCAAGCTAAACGCCATCCTTTGAAATTTTGGCGTATTGCTATTTTCATTATTTTCTTTATTGCGATGGGATTATTAACTTTATTACGGAAAATCAGTTTAACGATTGCCTTGCCATACGTCTTAGGCATCGTGGTCTTAGCCATCGTCTTATTAAACATTGAACTGGCTGCTGACTGGAAAGCGATGCCGGCTAACAAATTACGTATCGTCAACCGGGGCTTCTTAATTAGTATCGTCTTACTATTTAACAGTTTCTTTGCCTACTTCATTCTCGGTAAAGCCGGGATGTACATCGTATTTGCTTTATACTTACTCGGCTTTGAAGGGGGCCGGCCCTTATACATGGCATTAGCTCACAAAGTTGAAGCCGTGGCCAAAAATTATGCGCGGGCGGGATTAATCGTCGGCCACTTACTCGCCTTGACCACTATCCCCGCCTTATATGCTATCGGGTTATTATTAATTGCGTTATATGTCGGGTTTGAAAATCCAGCCATTAATATGAGCGTTTATACGGATGATGAAAACGACCCTGATTTGGCAATTATTAATAAATACCGCTTCTCCACGTATGGCGGCTTGTTATGTCAACTCTGTTTCTTTGGCCTATTAGTCACGGTCAGTGCGTTGAATCACTTAAAGTTGATGAGCTTCTTTAACCCAACTACCACAGCCTTGAAAGCGACCTATTTACACGGCTTAGCTTGGCCGATGATTGCCTTATCGTTATTAGTTTCGTTGTTCACGATTTATGGGCAACAATACTTTAAACCATCACATTCAGCTGCTTAGCTGGCCTTAATCAAAGGAGGAGAACCACTCAATGATCTTTGTTGCCCTCGCTGCAATTTTATTACCGTTAATTTTACTTGGCGGCCTCAATCTCCCCGCGACTCGTGGGATGAGTATTAGCGCGGCCGTGGTTATTATTACCGCTTACTTGTTTTGGCACCTATCACCGACTGTCATTTTGGCGTCTATTTTACAGTCGTTGCACAAGGCGTTACCGATTTTATGGATTTTATTCGGCGCTTTACTAATGTTGAACTGTTTACGGGCAACTGGTGCCATTGACCGGATTAATCAAGGTTTTAAAGCTTTATCCGCCGATATGCGCCTCCAAACAATCTTGGTAGCCTTTTTATTTGGTGGCTTGATTGAAGGGGTTTCCGGCTTTGGGACGCCCGCGATGGTCACGGCGCCACTGTTAATTGCGCTAGGCTTCTCCCCTATGGCGGCCGTCATTTTAGCGCTAGTCGCCGACTCGACGCCCGCCGCGTTCGGCGCAGTCGGGACCCCTTTGACGGTCGGCTTGAGTAACGTTTCTGAAAAAGCAAGCCTGCTCAACTTAGTCGGGTTACGAGTCACCCAATTAGACTTATTCGTAGGGGCCTTAATGCCCGCTACTTTGATCTTGATTCTGATCTTTAGTTTTGGACCGAAAAAGCAACGGTGGCAACAATGGTTAGCCGTCTTACCATGGGCCTTATTAATTGGGTTCGCTTATAGCGGCATCGCCCTTTTAAGTGCCTGGTTGATTGGTTACGAGTTCATTTCGATTTTAGCGCCACTGGGAACTTTAATCGTCGCCATTATTAGCATTAAGCAACGCTGGCTACTCCCTAAAAGTGTGCAGACTGACCCTTGGCAAGTCGCCAATAGTCAGCCCCCAACCGCGGCCCCAACCGACACGACCCAAATGTCGTTATTAAAGGCCTGGTTTCCTTACTTACTCGTCGTCTTATTATTACTCACGACCCGGGTCTGGACGAGCTTACAGACGCTACTAACGCACTATGCGAACTTGTCATGGAAAAACATCTTAGGCTTTAGTACGATTAACTCCGATTGGGAACTCCTGTATTCGCCCGGGACCATTTTGACGGTCGCCGCGATTATCGGGTTGCTCGTACAGGCTAAGACCCTCAAGCCACTGGCCCCCACGGCTAAACAAGTGACTAAATCCATGGGTGGCACAGCGATTGCCTTAGTCGTTACTTTGATTATGGTGCAAGTCTTCACGAACTCTGGTTTAAACAGTGCCGACTTACCAAGTATGCCGATGTATATCGCTAAATTCGTGGCGAAGTATTTAGCTGGCATTTGGATTATCATCGCTCCATTCTTAGGTGAATTAGGGTCCTTCGTGACTGGGAGTACCACGGTCTCAACGTTAACATTCGGTCAGATTCAAGCCGACATCGCCGCTAATGCTCATTTGAGTGAGCCCGTAGTCTTGGCGGCGCAATTGATTGGGGCTGCCGCTGGTAACATGATTTGTGTCCACAACATCGTGGCCGTTAGTTCCGTCGTCGGCCTGAGTGGTCAAGAAGGTTCCATCTTACGGCAAACGATTTTACCGGCCTTAGGCTATGCGGCCTTAATCGGCATCGCCGGTCTAGTCTTAGTATCCCTCGTTTAAACAATTAAATTAATAATTAAGGACGGCCATGTACTAAAACGTGGCCGTCCTTTTTGTAATCCTCAGACCTGCAATTAAACGCCATTTGGATTAAAATGTATTTAAATATTTATGACTAAGAAGGAGGCTCGTTATGGAAGTCTGGTTAGTTCCAAGTCTACAGTTAGGCGATCGCATCGTCGGCCTGACGAGTGACCCCGCCGCCAACCAAGCCTTGATGTTACGCTACGCCAAGCGCCTGCAAGCGCGTTTAGGTATCGGTTTTCAAGTCTATGTCGACGACTCACGTGGTTATGATTTATTAAACGCCCCGGAATACGACACGAATACTTGTTGGGTCTTAGCTAGCGAAGTCTACGCCGCTTTAACGACGAGTATTTTCGCTCACCATCATATTATTCAATTAGCTGATCAAGCCGTTATCTTGAAAGCCACGGCTGACATCGAACAACAACTTAAAGCGCCGACGACCCCAAATTAAAACGCCACTAGCTCAATTGCTAGTGACGTTTTTTATTATTGATTAATATCCAGTTTTTGATGACGCCGCATACCGGTTTCAATGACTAATAACGCAATAAACCAGACCACGGAACCAATCACGGCCCAACGATTAACGGTGTCAAAACACAAGACGACCGTGACGGCGATGAAAAAGACCAACGTCGCGATGTTGGACACTGGGAACAGTGGCAACTTAAATGGATTGTCGCGGCTGTCCGTCGTCGTTTTATAGACATAATGACAAACTAATAACGAACACCAGACAATAATAAAGTTTGTGGTGGCTACGTTTGAAATCAACGTGAAGACGGTGCTCGGGATTACATAATTTAAAACAACGATGACTAATAAAATTAATGATGAAAAGCCTAACGCCCGGGCCGGAACATTGAACCGGTTAACTTTCCCCATCCACTTGGGCGCATTTTGACCATGGGCTAACGTAAATAACGTCCGACTCGTACTAAAAATAGCACTATTGCAGGCGGACAAGGCCGCAGTCAAAACAACAAAGTTGATAATGCTAGCGGCGGCTTTAATCCCGATATCACTGAAAACTTGGACGAATGGCGATTGACTCGTGGTAATTTGGTCCCATGGATAAATCGAC
Source organism: Lactiplantibacillus fabifermentans DSM 21115 (assembly GCF_000498955.2). Taxonomy (GTDB): domain Bacteria; phylum Bacillota; class Bacilli; order Lactobacillales; family Lactobacillaceae; genus Lactiplantibacillus; species Lactiplantibacillus fabifermentans. Next base: position 19,500 of record NZ_AYGX02000047.1, read on the forward strand.
ATGATCACAAATAATGCACCCACATAGAAAAATGAAATCCGAATCGGCAAACTATTGATGGCTCGCGGCAATTCTTTTTCGGGGTTCTCAGCTTCCCCGGCCGTGATACCGACCATTTCAATCCCAGTAAACGCAAAGATAACTAACGAAAATGAGGTCAAAAAGCCGCCAAAGCCTTTCGGAAAGAAGCCCCCGTGACTAACCAAGTTCGTCATCGACACGGTCTGACCCCCAACATGGGCGGATGACCCAATCAAAATGGCTCCGGTAACGATTAAAGCAATAATCGCCACGACCTTGATCATTGAAAACCAGTATTCCAATTCACCGAAGGCACTCACCGATAACAGGTTAAACACGAGCAAAACTAAAATAATAATTAACGGCGTGACCCACTGGGGAATCCAAGGGAACCAGTAACGAATATAAATTCCACTGGCCGTTAGATCAGCCATGGCTAAACTAATCCAGCATAACCAATAAGTCCACCCAATCGCGAATTCAAACTTTTTACCTAAATATAAATTGATGAATTCTAAAAACGAATGCAACTTCGTATTGGACAGCAATAATTCACCAAGAGCCCGCATCATTAAGTAACAAAACAGTCCCCCGATCGCATAAGCTAATAAAATCGAGGGCCCCGCTTGCTTAATGGCCGAACCTGACCCTAAGAATAATCCCGTCCCAATGGCCCCGCCGAGCGCAATCATTTGCACATGGCGCCGCTTTAGTTTGCGGGCGAGTTGTTGATTTTCCATATAGCCTCAACTTTCTTTTGTTTATTTTCATAAAATTTCATGTATTTACATATTAGCCCATTTTATGCTAAAAAGCTGTGGTGAGCAACTCGTATCCCGTGTTCACCACAGCCGACAACGTTTTCAATTGCTTTTAAACGTGGCTTTTGGTATCTTTAATTACTTTGATAAAACATTTCAACTAAAGGAGTTTTCACATGTCCACTAAAGCTACTGACGGTTTTTTCAAACGCTTTTTCAAAGGGGTCGTCATTGCCCTAGGCTTTATTCTGCCAGGGGTCTCTGGCGGAGTCTTAGCAGCCATTTTAGGTATCTACGAACGACTGCTGGGCTTTATGGCCCATCTTCGTGAGCGATTCAGTCAAGATTTTTGGTACTTTCTCCCAGTTGGTCTGGGCGGATTAGCAAGTATTGCCTTATTATCCGCCCCGTTAGAATATTTATTAGCCCACGCGCAAGTTATCGTCTTGTGGGGCTTTGCCGGGGCCATCGTCGGCACTTTGCCCGCCTTGACCCAAACCGCTAGCGAAAAGACACCGCGCGATACGATCGACTATCTCTGGTTCTTTGGCACACTCATCATTAGTAGCGGCTTCTTATTTTTTATGAGTGAAATTTTCGGCACTTTACCGGCTAACTTTATTGGCTTTATTGTGGCGGGCGCGTTGATTGCCTTTGGGGTCCTCGTTCCAGGATTAAGCTCATCAAACCTATTATTAATTTTTGGTATTTTCACCCCCATGCTGACTGGCTTTAAAAACTTAGATTTAGTCGGCGTCTACTTACCGATTGCAATTGGGGGCGCGTTAACGATGGCGCTATTTTCTAAAGGAATGGACTATTTGATCCAACGCTTCCATTCACGCGTCTATCACTTTATCTTAGGCATCGTCACTGCCAGTACCATCTTGATTCTCGTCCCTAACCCCTATGCCGCCGAAAGTATTTCGTACGCCGGCGCGACGCCGCTGACCTATCTAGGTAGCGCCATCGCATTAGTCGCGGGAATTGTGATTGGCTACGCCATGAGTAAGTTAGAAGTGAAATACAAATAACTATGGCTGGGGCTGTTGGGCCGCTTGCAACCGGCGCAATTCGTTGACTTGTGCCTGAATCTCACCGAGCATTTGCGTCTGCATTTTTTGAATTTCGAGCATGTTCGGTTCATCTTGTTGGATTAAATGGTCCACTTTACTGTGTAGGACCCGAATCTCTTCTTCAGATTTCGAATTGACCCGAAAATCATTGACCGCTTGCAAGCGGTCATATTCCGCCGCTCGATTTTGACTCATCATAATCAAGGGCGCTTGAATCGCGGCCACCATGCTCAAAAATTAATTCAATAAAATAAAGGGGTACGGGTCAAAGTGTAACCCGAACAGTTGTAAAACATTTAACAACATCCATACGAGCATGATGCTCACAAATGAAATGATAAAGGCCCAACTCCCACCGAAACGGGCAACAGCATCGGCGACCCGTTGGCCAAAAGTGAGCGAATTTTCCAGTTGCCGGTTAACATCAACCACTTGATACGTATTTTTCGCTAAAATATGGGATAACTGTTGATTAATCTTTTTATTTTGCTGATAATCTTTAGCGATCATCTGGTCCATCTTTTGCATGCGATACTGCACCAGATGCTCACTACAAATAAAATCTGTGGGCGAACTGTGCGGATAATCGTGGCGGATTAACGCCTGTAACTGTGGTTCAAGTTCTTGCAACGTCAGACCATCGACGATATCGTATTTTGCATCGTCGACCAAGCATGGTGCTGTTTTTGGCATTTGACTCACTCCCTTTGACCTGCATAAAACGATTATAACGGTTACCCATAGCAGATACGAGTAAACACCGTGTTATGCTCAGTAATTGAACAAACAAAAAGGAGCCACAGCTGGGCTCCTTTTTGTTTGACCAAATGACGGTCAACTTAAGCTTGTAATTCGTCCATCAGCATCATCGTTTGATAATGCCCATCATCTAACACGACAATGGTTTCTGGGAATTGCCGCGTATAATCATATGGTAAATCGAATTCAAAAATTGAATCTTGGTGGTCATCAAACACGATCGTCACACGACCTTTTCGATTAATCAACGCAAACTGCAAGACGCGTGGCAAGGTCACCATTCCTTGCAAATCGGTGTCAATCACGTCCCAGACGCCATCGATGACTTCACTAGGCAATTTTGCGGCTAAACCAAACGTCGCGTATCGTTCTGCATTTTGATCAAACATTTCTGCCACCTCGCTTTAATTGCGCTTAATTATCACGGACGACCACGGCGACTTCTTTTTCAATCCGAATAAATAAACCTTGGGAATCTTGCCGAAAATCAGCTTCAAGCGTGGTCCCCTTGGGCTTAATCGCACCAACTACGGCGCCAGTCGTCCCATAAATATCGATATTTTGATGCTGAGCGTCCCACTTGACCGTCCAGTAACTACCTTCAAGGGCTTCGTCAACAAAATATTGCGCGCCCGCTAAGACGGCATCATTGATGACACTACTTTCATCGGCCGACATGCCGGCATCGAGTTCCCATCTTAACTTCTGATTAACTTCCAGCATATCACCCGGAATTAAGTTTTGCACAGTTGATTCCTCCACTTCACCATTCTAATTATTTAATTATAACTAATCCTCACTGATTATGATAACATATTGTCTAATTTTACTACCGGCCTAGAACTTTTGCCGAACTGCTGCGGCAATTTCGCGCATTCGTTCCGGGGTGTCCGCTTGCGCGAGTCGATAGCCAATGTAGTACGGTGATACGTTGAACAACGGCACTACCTTGGCCACCAACCGATCACCGAACGGGTAGAAAAACAAATTATAGCTATCACACCGACCATTAAAATAGTCCTGTAATGACCACTGAACGACTTTTTGGACCGCATCAGCTAATTCGTTAATGGCATCAAAGGCCGCGGTCACATTGAACTCCACGAAGCCCATTACCGGCCGATCTGAGACCGTCACTTGCAAGTCACCCGCCGTCACAACTGGGTAACCAGATAAATTAGCAGGCGTCAGATGCGCATAACCGTCCACCGCTTCTAACCCAACTATCTGCATATGCGGATGACGCAAACTTCCGCCCGAATGGGGGCCAAAGTTCTTGTAAAGTAAGACCGACGTGAACCGGTCGCTGGCAATCGTTGCTTGCCACTGCTTGATGGCAAACTGAAAGATTGCGCGATTTTGGGCCACCGGATACGTGGCAATATCCCCTTGATGGTCCGCCGTTTCAATAACGAGCGTCTGCCAAGTAGCTTGTAACGTGGGAAATTTATTCATTAACCAAATCCGGTCTGCTTCTTGGTCTAAAATATCCGTCAACTGCGCCGGTTCACAAAACGGACAGGCATTATGGGGATGGCGAATATTTTCGGGTTTGTCTTTAGCGATATTAGTATCAAAAATTAATGGCTGTACTGACATCATGGCGCTTCCTTTCCTACTAAAAAAGAGACCAGGCTCCGCCGGTCTCTTTAACTCAATTTTATTGCATCGGGGCCGGAGTACCTGAGTCCGGTCCAAATTTAACTTTAGCCATCGTAATCCAAACAACGAATTCCGTGGAGGCTAACCGCCAATATTGTGGGTCAGACGCACTCGGCATCGATTGTTCGAATAAAGCCACGGCTAACGAGTTAGCGGCATTATCCGCAGCAACTTGGACACTGGCACCAAAGGTTTGGGCGGCCGGGACATCTGGAAAACGGACATCCCAATAAGTGCCTTCATCCCGAAAAATCGCTGGATATTTTACTTCGACATTTGGATTCAATCCCACCACTCCGATTCGCTTATTTATGGCTATCATACCGAATTTACGGTTAAAATAACAGTTCAAAGTCTGAGTTTACGTAATTTGACTTAGTCGGTCGTGACTTTATAGTACGTCCCATTGGTGTCACCATTGACCACCGTGTAATTACCGCTATGGGATTCACCATACTTGATGGCCGCTTCACGGGTACTAAAAGACTTCGTTGAGCCACTCGTACTTGATGTCGAACTGCTAGTGGTCGAACTAGCCTTGCTGCTATCGGTAGCACTAGAACTAGCCGTACTACTGCTGCTAGCCGTTGACGAGGACGCCTTGGCACTACTACTGCTGGCCGTCGTATGTGACGTGCTGTTGGCACTCGTGGTCGCATGACTGCTATTAGTACTAGTGTGCGTATCGTTAGAAGTTGTGGCCGTCGTATTATTATCGGTCGTACCAGTGGTCGTATCCGCCGTGGTGTCGTTGCCGGTCGTCGTATCCGTAGTATCAGTCGTGGTATCACTACTGTCACTAGAACTGCTACTCTTCTTTTTCGAAGAACTATTCTTCTTGGAGGAACTCTTCTTTTTTGCTGATGATGAACTTTTACGCGAGCTACTTGAAGAACTGGTCGTTTCAACTAGATCTTGATCAGTTGAAGCTTTGACAAAATAAACGATGGTCCCCCCAAGTGCTATCACGATTAAAGCCAATAACCATAACGAGAGGTGGCGCTTTTTCTTCGGCGATTTCGGTGACTTAGGTGAACGGGGCGTCTTTGGTGGTTGTGGTCCCTTAGGCGTCGTTGCCTTGGTCCGTTTCTTGTTCGTCGATTCTTGCCGGGCTTTTAACCGCGACATTCGCGTCGGCTGTTGTTCAGGCATTAACTATCGCACTTCCTTTCTTGCTTCCGCAAGTTTACCATATTTTCAGGCACTTGTCGTGATTGGATTAATAAACTAACATATAAATTTTAATACAAATCAAGTGCTTTTTGAATAAGCCGGCGACGAAAATATGGCGACTAGTTCAAAGTTGGTTATCGTTAGTTACGGCATTCCGCCAGCCGCAGTCGAATAAAATACCGCGAATTGGAAATGACTTCCTAAAATCGAATTTACGGACAACTAGCCTACTCGCGACAACTAAGTCACTAATAATCCAATTAATCAGACACTTATAACCAGTAACTAAACAAGGATTCCGGCCCTAAGCATCAGTTGCACTGCTTAAGACCGGAATCCTTTTCAATCTAAATTAATATCAAGTATTAGTTAGTCGCTGAATTAGCCACTAAGTTATCATAGTAGTTTGACATCGTCCCAATATAATATGGCGTCAACCATAATTGACCGATACCAAATGTAAGCCCACTGAGAAGCCCCCAGCCAATAAAACTCAATTGTAAAACGAAATATTCAAACTTATGACCGCGCATTAGTTGGCGACTCCGAGTGACCGCATCTCGCACCCGGGGAGCGGGTTGGCCAGCTGGTGTCGCTGCCACCATGTCCTTATAAATGTAATAAGACTGTGAATAAGCATAAGCCTTAATAATCCCAGGGACAATCAGTAACAACGTCCATAGACCAATCCAAATCGCTTGTAAAATAGCTAAACCGGCAACATGCCAGCCATATGGTTTGGTGAAACCAATGGTGGAATCAGCCACCGGATGGATTTCACGTTGGGGTTGGCGCACCCAGTCTAGCATCGAGTAACTCGTACCGACCCGGAACAATTTAACGACCAAATAAATGACTAATTCCACGACCGCCATCACGATGGCCATGATACCAAAAGTCACCAGTAAACTAGGGTCAAACGAACTACTAGCACCGCCACCGCCACTAGTCGCTGTTTTTTGATACTGATCGACCGCCTGTGAGGTAATTCCTAGAATGGAAACCAGACTGATGACCAAACATAATAAAATAGCGCTTCTCCAACGCCCCTTAAATAATTGCTTAACTTCTTGCTTGAGTTGTGCACGACTTTTCATTAAAAAATTCCTCCGTTACGCATAATTCACTCCTGACCTAGTGTACCTGAAAAGCGTCCGTTCGCCAATATAATCACATAAAATGCAGATTTTATCGTTTCGCCGTCTGACCATCAAAAAAGCCGCAACCGCAGTCACGACTTTCAATAATTATAATAGCGATAAACTTTTTTGTAAGACTACCACGGGGGCGCCGTCTTCCGGATACGGGCCCGCAGTTACGGTATAACCGCAGCGCTCATAAAAAGTCTGCGCGGTCGTCTCACCGTGAATCAGACCAGCTGTATAGCCGTGGGCCACGGCCCACTGTTCAGCGGCGATTAGCAACTCGCGACCACACCCATGGCCGCGATAACTTTTACGCGTACAGACCCGTCCAAAGCGCATAACTTGATTGGCCTGAGGTTCTAAACGGAGCGTGACGACGGGTAAGCCCGCCGGCGTATAGCCGACCCCATAAATCCGGTCATCGGTATCTTTAGCATCAAATTCCACCGCGGCCGCGATGCCCCGTTCTTCAACAAACACGGCTTGCCGTAACGCATACGCCGCGGCGCGCGTGGCGGGTGTCGTATCAAAAATAATTTTCATTAGTCTGGATAAGCCTTGTCAATATCTTTCATCCAAGCCAAGGCCAAGGACTTGTCACCTAAGTGTGCGCCAATTACGGGGCCAAAGTACGAAATATCAATCGGCATATCTGGATATTGCTTTTGGAGCTTAGCTTTCCAAGTTTCGGCCGCTTCCATATTATTCCCTTGGATAATTAAAGCCCGCATCGGGTAATCAATCTTAGCTTGGGCTTCCGTGAATAACTGTTCACAACGCGCGATTGCTTTTTTAGTCGAACGGACTTTTTCAAAGGCCACGATTTCATGATTATCATTAAACGTTAGGACGGGTTTAATCCGTAAGACACTACCGATAAATGCTGAGGCATTCGATAAGCGACCGCCCCGCACCAGATTTTGTAAATCATCCACGATGAAGTATTCGCCCATGGAGGCCCGTAAATCATCTAAGCGCGCTAAAATTTCATCAACGGTATGACCGGCTTTCGCCATTCGGGCCGCTTCCATCGCTAAGTAGCCCATCAACCGCACCGTCAACTGGGAGTCGTACGGATATAGCTTAATATGATCCACGCTGTCACGCATGTTCACTAAGCTATTGTAAAAACCAGAAATGGTACTGGAAAGATGGATACTAATAACCGCATCGTAACCAGCATCGCCCAATTTGTTATAAAACTCAATCATTTCGCCCACGGGTGGTTGGGAAGTACTTGGAAATGACTTAAAGGATTTCATATTAGCATAGAAGTCTTCCGTCGAAATATCGACGCCTTCTTGATACACTTTCCCATCTATAATAACCGGAATCGGCACGACATGAATATCATTGTCGGCAACCTCTTGCGGTGTCAAATAGCATGTGCTGTCAGTAACAACAGCGATCTTCATGACATACACCTACTTCTCATCTTTAAAGTAATATTCATCATCATAGCATAAAAGCTATCGAGACTCCACCTTGCAAGCACCGTCGAAAAGTGGCTTAGTCCGCCAAGGTGCGATCAACAGATTTGTTCAATCGATTTAATAAAATGCGTAATAAATTTTGTTCATCTTGAGGCCACTTATCAAAAACAGCCGCTTCAAATCGTTCATAATCGGCATTGACGGTCGCCACCGCATTATCGCCTGTAGCCGTCACGGAATAAATCAATTGCCGCCGATCACGGCCAACGGCTTCTTTAGTCAATTTTTCTTTCTTAACTAAGCTCGCTAATTGCCGACTCAAAGTCGAAGTATCGAGTTGCATTTCAACAGCTAATTTTTCCTGGGTATCAAAGCCAGCTTGTAACTTGATGAGTAGTTGCCACTCAGCGACCGTGATACCTTGTGCTTTCGTCAAGCGTTTTAACACTGCAGTTTGTTGTTTGGCTGTATCCGCCAAAGCCATCAGACTTGATTTCATCTGGGAATCCCCCTCAAAGTAATAATTCATATGTATTATACAATAACCGGTTAAAAGATAAAACAAATTTTTCGTAAAAAGACTGTTAATATCGTTTTTGCATATAACATTGATTAAAGCTAAATTTATTAGGGCGATTACTGAAAAACCGCGCTAATCCGGGCACTAAACTTGTCTTTAACCGCATAATATCGGTATACTGGTATTGTTGTCTGTGTTTTAATCGCTTATAACCAAAATTATCAATGAAAGTGAGTGATCACATGTCTTTTGATGGCGTATTCACCCATGCGATGGTCACTGAATTGCACAAAAAATTATTAAATGGGCGGATTAGTAAAATCCACCAACCGTATCAAAATGAATTGATTTTAACGATTCGCGCCAACGGGACCAATTATCCTGTGCTCTTTTCGGCGGACCCCACTTACCCACGGGTTCAAATCACTAAAATTCCTTATGTTAATCCGGCAGTCCCCACTAACTTTGCGATGATGATGCGTAAATATTTGCAAGGCGCGATCGTCACCGATATTCAACAAATGGCTAATGACCGTGTCGTTCATTTTACGATTACGACGCGCAATGAGTTGGGCGATGCGGAACAATTAGTGTTGATTATTGAAATCATGGCCCGTCATAGTAACGTTATTTTAGTCAACCAACAGAGCCATAAAATTTTAGACGTTATTAAACACGTCGGCGCTGACCAAAATCGTTATCGGCTATTGCTACCAGGAGCCACCTACATCGAACCACCGCAGCAAGATAAGTTAGACCCCTTTGTTCAAAATACGGCTTACGTTCAGTTAGTCAAGGATTTTCCAAACCAAGAAGTCCTGGCCAAACAGTTGCAACAACGTTACCAAGGCTTAGGCCGCGACAGTTCCTTACAATTAGCTGCTGATTTACATCAAAGTGGCGATGCTGCGACCCATTATCAAGCTTTCTTAGACCAGTTTGATCAACCAACGGGAACTTTGATTACCTTGCCAAACCATAAGACGATGTTTGCAGCGGGCAATTACGCCTACTTTGGGCAACCAACACGGCAATTCGATAGTCTCAGTGCCTTACTTGATTTCTATTACCAAGATGCTGCCCAACGTGAACGCGTGCAACAACAAGCTGGTAACTTGATTCGTGTCGTCAAAAACGACTTAAAAAAGAACCGTAATAAGTTAAAGAAGCTCCAACAAACTTTAGCAAACACTAAACAAGCTGATGAGCTCCGATTAAAGGGCGAAATTCTAACAACTTATTTGCACGAAGTCAAACGTGGGATGACGGAGATTGAATTGCCCGATTATTATCACGATAATCGGCCCTTAAAAATTCAGTTGTCCAATCAGCTCTCACCTTCCCGGAACGCGCAAAAATATTTTTCACGTTACCAGAAGCAAAAAAATGCGGTCATTTACGTTGGTGAACAAATCGAATTGACCCAAGCCGAAATCGATTACTTGGATAATATTCAAACACAAATTGAACTAGCTGCCCCGGCTGACATTGCTGAAATTCGTGAAGAGTTGACGCAACAAGGCTATTTGAAACAGCACAAGACTAAAAAGAAGCAGCGTAGCTCTCGCAAAGTCAGTCAACCACAAAAATTCGTCGCGAGTGACGGCACGGAGATTTCGGTTGGAAAAAACAATCGTCAAAACGACCAGTTAACCTTGAAGACGGCGCGCAAAAGCGATTATTGGCTCCATACGCAAAAGATTCCTGGCTCGCACGTCATTATTCACAGCGACGATCCCAGCGAACAGACGCTCACTGAAGCGGCCAATTTAGCCGCCTACTTTTCCAAGGCCCGCGATTCCGCAACAGTGCCGGTCGATTACGTGCAAGTGCGGCGCATTCGTAAACCTAACGGGGCCAAACCTGGCTTAGTTATTTATGAAGGTCAAAAAACCTTGTACGTGTCACCAGACGCCGCGCTAGTCGAAAAGCTAACGCCGAACAAGTAACCATCGTTATAATCAAACAAGACTAAAAGCACCGCTTGAGAATTATTGATTCTCGAGCCGTGCTTTTTTATTCACTCACGCTAATAAACTGGCGCGGTTAAAACTTCCCAAGTCGCATAAGTCGTATCAGTGGGATCAAAATGGCCTTGCTGTAAATAAGCCTTTGCAGCTAACACTAATGGTGACGCATTACTAATATCTAATTGCGACAGCGGCAGTTTAACGGCCCCGTGGGAATCTTGGCCTAAGCAGTCCGGAACCGTCGCCGCAACTTGCCCTTGAACCGCAGTAATTCGATAAAAAACGGCGATATGTTGATTAAACGCCCACGTTTCAAATTGCCACGGATAACGAAAGCTCGTCGTCCCAAGTTGTTCGGCCGTGGTCACCGTCAAGCCGGTTTCTTCATGAATCTCGCGAACGATTGCTTCACTGAGTGGTTCGCCATCCCCTAAACTGCCACCTGGTAAATCGTAACGATTAGTATACGGTCCACCGAATTTTTTCGTAACGACTAATTGTTCAGCGTCACCAATAATACCATAGACCCCAAAAGCGCGATGATATTTTGCCATATTCGTCCCTCCCAAGTTTAACTATCTCAATTATACGCTGGTTACTATAAATATCAGCAGCCAAACGTGTTTATGTATTCGATAAACACAAGTCAGTGCTTTTGGTTTATCATTTTGATAAACATTTATAAAATTAATATGTTGACAGTTTCAATAAACATCAGTAAACTAATGGACATTGGAGGAATCACGTATGGATTTAGCAAATTTAACGGTGACGGACTTAAAACAAGGCTGGCATCTCACCGGTAACCAACGCACTTGTAATTACTGCAACGCAACTTGGTCACTCGAAACGCCGTTGACGACTATCGACGAACATTTAAACATTGCTCATAATCGTAACTTAACCCAATTGATTCATTTAGATAGCCGCTATAATACCTTAACGGATAAACAGCAAGATTTATTGGCCGCCTTCGCCACCGGCATCAAGGATCAAACGTTAGCCACCCAATTACAAGTCGCCGCCGCGACCATTCGTCATCAAAAATTCACCTTCCGTGAAAAGGCCAAACAAGCAAAATTATATTTGGCAATCTATGACTTAGTCTTCAATCAAGCGCCAGCGACTGACACGCTCATCGATGTCCCTGAGCAACCAGAGCCGTTAGATGATCGGTTCATGATTACTGAAGATGAGGCGGCCCAGACGTTGCAACATTATTTTGATTTTGACCAAGAACCCTTACAACTCAAACGGTGGCCGAAAAGGCAAAAAACCATCGTGACGATTTTAACGCGGATTATCGAAGAAGTTCCCGCTAATCAAGAGTTCAGTGAAACGGCATTAACCGCTTATTTAAAACCCATTTACTTTGACTATGTCACTTTACGCCGTTATTTAATCGACTACGGCTTTATTAATCGAACCGCCGACGGCCACACGTATTGGCGCGTCGTTAACAAATGAAAGGAACCCCACTATCATGGATACTGAACATAAAAAGCAGCTCCAAGCCGCTTACAAAATGGCACCGACTTATTACGGTGTCATTCAAATCAAAAATTTAACTAATAACAAAATTTATATCGATACCGTGGCCAACTTGCATAATCGTTGGAATTTTTATCAATTGAATCTCAACAAAAATTTTTATCGCAACAATCCATTGCAGGCGGACTGGAACACCTTGGGCATTGAAGCTTTCGAATATACCGTGCTCTGGAAAAAGGATGCGGCTGATGTGCAAAATATGCGTCAAACCTTAAAGGACCTCAAACTCAAATGGCTGCACCAATTAACCCCTTTTGATGACCGCGGCTACAACCGTCGTCCTAAAGACTGGGAGGAAAATGATTAATGTTAAATACTGACTTTACCCCGATCGACCAAGCAACTTGGTCACGGCGCGAATACTTTTATTACTTTACGAAGCTGTCACCACTTGGCTTTTCGCTAACGGTGAACTTAGACATCACCGCCACTAAAAAGTGGGCGCAAGCGCATCATGTGAAATTCAATGCCGTCTATTTATACTTGGCCAGCCAAGCCTTATTAGCGCATCCGGAAATGCGCGTGGGCAAAGTTGATGAACAGCTCGTCACTTATGACGTGTTACATCCGTCTTATACGGTGATGCATGCTGACCACACGATTAGTAATTTGTGGACGGCTTACGACGCGAATTTTGAACAGTTTTATCAAAATTATTTAGCGGACTTGACCACTTATGGCGACGTTCCCGGACCGATGCCTAAAGCCCCACAGTCGGGCAATTTATTCACCATTGGGAGTCTACCGTGGGTCAACTTTACGAGCTACACCCCGCTACCGTTCACCCCATTAACGTCCTTTTTCCCAGTGTTACAAGCCGGTAAATTCATTACGACTGATGACGGCCAAATCACGATGCCGCTGTCAATAACGATTCACCACGCCGTTGCTGACGGCTACCATGTCAGTCAATATTTTAATGATTTACAAGCCCTGTTAACGACCCCTGAGTCAGCGTTAACCGCTGAAGCATAACGCAAAAAACGAGTCTGAAGCAAAACGCTTCGAATGTTGACCTCCAGCAAATTAAAGTGTTTCCGGGATATCACTGCTTACACGTATTACTCGAACAATACGACAAAAGGATCGCTACTAGCAATAAGTAGCGATCCTTTTATCATATTTAAATGACAGACATAATTTAGCTGGAGGTCAGCAGTAATGGAAGTTGCTGTGCCAGTGGTGTTAATGTCAGTGATTTTCCGACATTTACAGCACCGACATCTTTGGAGATTGGCGAACTGTGCCAAGCTTCAAATTGAGGTGCGAGACCGCTTTTTGGCTCGAACCGGTCGTCACCGCTACTGAAATTACTGCTGACCAGAAGCGGCAACTGTCAGTAACCAACAGTTTTATCCTAGACCCATTCCAATAAAGTCACTTACGCTAATGTGCTGGTGCTTTTTCGGCGCGTTGCCAAGACCGCCGCCAACGATCAGCTAACCAGATTAGGCCAGCTAACCACGCGATGACACTCGTCCACGTTAAAATGGTCGTCAGCTTATGTGGCTGATAAGTCACCGTTAACGTGTTTTTCCCAGCCGGCGTTTTAAGGCGTAGTGTCCCGAGCGTCGTTTTATGCAGTTGCGCTGCGGTAAGTCGCTGACCATTGAGCGTAATTTGACTATTCGTATACGCCACTACTGGAATTCCACGCTTGGAAGCTGCCTTAGTTTGATACCAAGTTAACTGCAATTTGCCGCCAGCTTTGACCGTGTAATGGTACTTGGCTTTCGGTTTAATAATCAATTTGTTATAAAGACTGTAGTAATGTGTTTTACGATTGAACTTTTTAATGGGCACGTAATCTGGCGTAGTCCGATCGATAACTTTAATCAGCAACGCCGTATTTTTCGCATGCAAGATTGGCTGCATTTGCGTCACTTTGGTTACCTTTTTGCCATGATAACGATGACTATTAATAAATCCCGGCTGTGCTTGAAAACCTTTAGCTAAACTTACAGAAGCGTTATCGAATTGATCCGTCGCCTGTTGAACCGCAACGGTCAATGATAAGACCGAAATCAGTGCAAAGCAAACCGCGGCAAAGTTGACCAATTTATTGGCCGGACGCTGAGGGTCTGAGCCAATTACATCTTGGCACAGGTTCACACTACCTAATAGCAGTAGTGGCACGCCAATGATGCCAAACCGGCGGGGCAATTGTAAGAAATTACTTAATGCTGGCCAACTCTTTTGAATTGTTTGCCAAGGCATCAAATTAGTCCCTAGCACAATGTAAACTAGCGCCGTAATCAGCAATAACTTCGTAAATAAGCTAGTCGTCCGCCAATAATAAATTAGCCCCGCTATACCCAAGTAAAAAACGATAAAGACAACGAAATTACTGATAGCGGCGTTGCTGGAACTAAACGGTAAAATAAAGTCGGTAACCCCACTCGTCAGCTTTTGCTGCGCTGGTGGTAATAGCGTATTGGTTTTGACTAAATCTAAAAACGGCATAATTAAGTTAAAACATAAGACGAGGGCCGTTAAAATGGCAGCGCCTAAATAGCCTAAGCTGCGACCAAGATGACGTGACTTGAACAAACCGACGACAAAAAATGGTATTAGCACCGGTAATGCTAATAGCATCGTCATCATTTGCGCTTGCGCAATCACGCCAATAATCAATCCGAGACTGACCATGGCGCGGAACGACCAATCGCCATGGTAAAAATTTTTCATCGGTTCAATCAATAACGGTACCCATGCTAAGGCGAACGCTCGCCAATTCGTGCCAAAAATAAAACTGTAGATCGATAAGGAAGACAAATACATCATCCCAAGTGCCACTGCCGTATGCCGTGAAAATCGGAGTCGGCGGGCGGCCCAATACATCGTCAGCCCCGCCGTGAAATTTAAAATTAAAATCGATAAAATTTGGAAGCGGAACCAGCTCCCGACAACTAACAACAAGCCCCCGAACAAATAAGTTAACAAGGGACTATACAATTGATTCACGACCCGTCCCGCTTGTTGGAACGAATATAAATTTAAAAAGCTGAAATTATGATGTTGGAGTTGCATGGCTGCTTCGTACACCCGATTATAATGGAAATACGTATCGACACCCATAATCGCCGTTCGATTAAAAACCAACGGTGATACCACAATGAGTGACGCCAGCAGTAAAAGTCCAACAGCCCCAAACTGTTTCCTAACCCGCATAATCAATCTCCTACACTTTTAATTTTAACAACACTTTCCCATACGCATAGTATATTCGGCCGAGAATTTAAAAGTCAAAGAACCTCACCTGCAATCCCGCAGATTCCTCCTTCGTATAAATTTATTTATCGAACAAACCGCCTGAACTAAAACAACCGACTGCAAGCAGTCGGTTGCGGTGAAAACTAGCAAGTAACGGATGATCTATCATTGCATCCGACACATATTCGAGGGACATCAAAGGTGCTTTGATAAACCATGGTTATATTATGCGCAAAAATAGCGGTGGCTAAAAGTATACTTATCTGAACTTATCCTGAAAAAATCTCATAATTACTTCAGCGACTTTAAGGGGCAGGCCCCCGCTTTTTTTCGTATGCTTAGGACAATAAAAAAGTGAGGTAAAGCTTATGACTGTCTTGATATCGAGTTTATTTCATTTAAGCACCGTGCTCCCCCAACTAATCGCAGCATATGGTAATTGGATCTATGCGGGGTTATTCTTATTAATTTTCGTTGAAACCGGTCTGGTAGTCTTTCCATTCTTACCGGGGGACTCCATCTTATTTCTGTGTGGTTCATTGGCAGCTTTAGCGAACCACAGTCTGCAATTAACGATTTTATTACCATTGTTAGCCGTCGCCGCAGTATTAGGCGACTTAGTCAACTTTGAAATTGGGAAACGTTTCGGAACCCACGTGCTCAACAGCAAACGCCTATCACGGTTCATTAAACCGGAATACTTGCAAGAATCCCAGGCCTTCTTTGACCGCCATGGCAGTCTCGCCATTTTCTTAGGTCGCTTCGTACCAATCATCCGAACCTTAGTCCCATTCACCGCCGGCATGAGTGCGATGCACTACCCAACTTTCGCCCGTTACAACATCATCGGCGGGATTACTTGGATTTTAGTGGCGGTCTTAGCGGGCTTCTTCTTCGGCAATATCGGCTTTGTCCAACAACATTTCGAATTGATCATGTTAGCGATCGTCTTTATTTCGCTAATTCCTGTGGGCATCACCTTTTTGAAACGTCGCAGTCCCGCGGAATAACCCGCTAGCAAAACTTCTAATCGTATATTAAAGGCCGTCACCATTTTTGAGTGACGGCCTTTAATATACTTATTTGAACGAAAATGATGGACTTTATGGTAACAACTTAATCTTTTTTGGCCGGGGTAATTTGCAAGAGCACCGCTTTGCGAATCGTATCGACCGCTTCTGATACCGCCGTGATAGAGACTTCACCGTGTTGGACCGCCCAGTCGATTAATGTCATTTGTACATTGGTCCCCATGGCCGCAATTAAATCGACCGGTGCTTTAATTTCAAGCGGCTGTTCTTTGATAAACGTTTGCCACTCTTTAAACAACATCTGGTCAAAATTCGCTTTTAAGTCGGCTTCCGGCTCGTGGACGGTAAATAAAATTTGAATGGCGTGACGATTTTCAGCCATATCCGCCAATAAGCTGTGCACTAAGGCGTCAATCTCCCCATCAATCATCTGTTGAAACCGCACACTCACCCGCTGCGCAAACAAGGCACTGTAACGCGCTACCATTTGATCTAATAAGTCATACTTATCCAAATAGTGAGCATAGAAAGTTGAGCGGCTAATTAAGGCCGTCCCACACACGTCGGCAACCGTGATTTGGCGAAACCCCTTATCAACTAATAATTGTAAAAACGCGGCCTGAATGTCGCGCTCAGTCTTAATTTTACGTACATCCGTCGTCATAAATTTACTCCTCAATTAACTATATCTTCATATTATCACAAGTCATTTTAAAAGGAACCGTCGTTTTTCGTACACTGATTAGGCTGGGTGTTCGAAAAGCAACAGTTTACCATTTTTTGCTAGTGTTTTTGCGATGCTAAAAGCCGTACTATTTAATCGTTGAAAGGAACCAGTTAGCCCCTTTCAAATAATCTAAATTGATTAGAGGTAATGGCATATGTTTACTTGGAGTTTTTGGATTTTAGCTGTTTGGTTCGTTGTTAACGCGATTTGGATGTGGTTCGATTTGGATAATCAACCGTTGCAAAAAACGTTTGCCTGGATCAACGTTGTCGCTGTAATCTGGGGGTTCTGGGCGTTCTATGGTGCTACGTCAGTTGCCGACTTGAACACTTGGTTCCAAGTGCTCAATTGGCTCAACGTCATCTTAGCTGCCACGCAATTTTACTTCGGCTATCGCAAATCTCAACAACACAAGGTTGCTTAAGCTAAGTCAACAATTTATTTTATTCCCAAGCTAGTCCGCCAAAAAAGTCCTTTAATCGTCGCATCACGATTAAAGGACTTTTGCGTTATTTAGCGATTGAGTGACGCCATAACGCCCACCAACTTGCCATCAGACTCAGGCTCAAGAGTCCGACCAAGGTCGTAACGGTCGTTAGTGTACTCAAGTTTGAACGCTTATGATTCAAGAAAATCTTATATTGTAAGGCGGGTTGCGCTTTAGTAAAGCGCTGGCCCGTTTGTTGATTGTACCAACTCTTGACATCATGATACGTCACCGCTCGTGGTCCACGATTCGTAATCGAAATCGTCAAAGCACCGGCCTTTGTCTGGCGATAGTTAACCGTCGTCGTCTTTTTGGGCGTACCAGTCACGCGTTTGATCAGGTGGCCCGCTTGCCGGATGGTCACCGTCACGCGACCCGTTTTAGACGCCGGATGCAATTCTAGCTCGTTACTAGCAATCGGAGTCGTCAAATGTACTGTTTGGGTTTGCCCCACCGCGATTTTCAAGGTATCCGGTAACACGTATGAGCCATTACCTTGACGAGTCACACTAGTTTGCTTCAAATGAGTTTGATTACTTAAATTCAGTAATTGCCCACTGACGATGACGGCCCCCACAACGGTCACTCCACTTGCTAAAGCGAGTCGTTTTTTGGTTAATACGGGCAGCCACACCGTTGACCAGCCTTGAATCCCGAGCATTAACACGACCGGTAACAATGGCAACGCATAACGGGCTTCCACTTCCCACAAGCCAACGTGAAACATGGTTAACCCTAAAGTGGCTAGCGCCAATAATTCTAAGCTTAACGCCGCTTGACGCCGCCGAAGTACCGCCACGATACCACCTAACAGCCAAACTAAGTACCAACACTGCGTCCACAACACCAGCCAAAACTGCCAGCTACGTTGATGGCGTATATACCAGCGCGGCGCCTGCAACCATTGCGTCGTTAATTTGAAGCTGTCAAAGTCACCCGTTGCAAAGAAGACCCGAAATTTGCGGGCCAGATGGACGACTAACCCACGCGCACCCATCTTAGTGACCCGCGTCTTAATCATCGTCTGCGCCGTTTGCTTTTTAGCCGCGGCCGTTTTCGCCAGCCGGACCTTAGTAAAGTCAGCATGGTTATATTGACCGTCGAGTTTTGGATTTAAACTCATCGCCATCCAACTCGTCACCGGTAACGCGGTATTAGCATCTTTTTGATAACCGTTCACTTTAGCCAAGCGGTTCATCCCACCAGAAAACAGGACCAAGACAACCATACTACCGATCAGCCACTGACCAACGAGTCGCCATGACCATTGATGTTGCCATGCCGCTACGCATAAAATGAGCACAACGGCAACCCAGACAACGATCATGTTGCTCTTCATGACGATGCCCAAGCCTAGAACTAGCCAGCTTAGCATGGACCATAGCCACCGTTGCCAGCCCGTTTTTTGCCGGACAATGACCAGTAAGGCGGCAACATCGACCATCAGTGGCAACACTAGTGCATCCGTATAAGCAAAGACACCGTAAGCATATAGTGGCACACTCAGTCCCCAAGCTAATAAATAGCTCAGCGCACCCGGTTGCCAGTTACGCCAATGCTTGAGTAAAACCAGTCCCGCTAGTAGCCCAGTGTCAATCCAGATGAACCGTAACACATTGAGCCCGGCCCATGGCGTCTGCCAGCCTAAACTGAATGCAACTTTTAAGAAGCCAGCTTCCAACAACGTGAAGTTCACATTATTGGGATAAATTTTGAAATATTGACTCCAGTTCAAAAGACCTTGCGCTAAAGCAATCGCTTGATTGCGAACAAAGAAAGCATCCGCGCGACCAGCGTCGACAAAGCTAAGCGCCACTGCCAGCTGCGCAATGACGATTAAGCCGCCGATACCCCATAGTACCCGGCGATACGTGGTGGGTGACCACCGCCGCGCGAAGTGTTGCAAGTTCAGATAGCTTAGTAACAAACCGGCTGCCACTAAGAGCATCGCTAGTGGCGGTGCCCAGTCTTTATCGGCAAAAATTTGAACCGGAAAAAACGTTGCAACAATCATCGCGCCCGCAAAGATGGTCGCAACGGCCCAGTTCAATGGGCGCATTAAATATTTCATTGAACCCGTTGGCGTTTAACGATTAAGACCGGTTGTTGACGAGCCGAATAATCGTCTTCTTCAATAATATAACGCGGGCGATGTTTAACTTCGGCGAAAATTTTACCAATGTATTCACCGATAATACTAATCCCAATCAATTGAATGCCACCTAAAAACCACAGACTAGTCATCAGCGAGGTCCAGCCATTAATCACATTGCCGGTAAAGAATCGCGCGACCGCGTAAATCATCATCAGCAAGCTGATACCAATGACAATCACCCCTAACGACATAATGGCTTTGATTGGGGCAATTGAAAATGACGTAATGCCATCCAAGGCGAAGGCCACCATCTTTTTAAAGGGATATTTAGATTCACCGGCAAACCGAGGTTGCCGCCGATAATACAGTTTGGTCGTTGGTAACCCTAATTGTGGAATGATCCCGCGTAAGAATAAATTGGTTTCTTGATATTCCATCAAGGCATCGACCGCCCGTTGACTCAATAACCGAAAGTCGGCATGATCCGGCACGAGTTGCACCCCAATTTTTTGCATCAAGCCGTAGAACGTTTCGGCCGTAAACCGTTTAAAACGCGAATCGGTGGACCGGTCATTGCGAACACCTAAGACGATTTCACTGCCGGCCGTAAACCGGGTAACCATTTCTGGAATGAGTTTCGGATCATCTTGCAAGTCAGCGTCAATCGTAATGACCGCATCCGAATATTTGCCGGCCACTTTCATGCCGGCCATTAACGCATTTTGATGACCAAAATTGCGACTAAATTTAAGACCGCTGAAGATTGGCTCAGTTTGTTCATATTGTTGAATGAGTGACCAGGTTTGATCATGGCTACCATCGTCCACGAACAAAATGCGACTGGCCGGATTAACTTGCTTATTAGTAATCATTTTATTTAAAATCGCGCCTAATACTTGTGAAGACTCCGGCAAGACCGCTTCTTCATTGTAGCAAGGTACGACAATCGTTAACCGTGGTTGTTTCATTATCAATTCCCCCTAAATAAATACCTAACTGCCTGTGTTTCACAGGTATTGACAATTAGTATAGTGACTCATCAACAATGAAACTAGTGGTATTGCGTGAACGCCATCTGAGAAAACTTCAGAATCTTTTCTTTTTTCAGCAGTTCGCATTGTCAAACAAGCTAGCAATACTAAGGAAAGTGCCATGTTTAACTGAGTCGCAGCCACCCCAAATGTGCTGGACTCCCTCGTCTGGATACTTATTTTTATTATAGCGGTTCCGGTCTAGTTAAAAAAATAATGTGACAGGAAAAAATAAGCTTACAAAGCAACTTTACCAAAATAGCTTAATTTTTGCTTTATTGCGGGGAATAGTTTATGTTAGTGAAAAATTGACGACCAAATGCGAATTTATTTAGCTAAAGGTGTCAGCAGCCAGCCGACGCAAGTACACCCACCTCACATTACCGAGGCGTACAGACCTGCAGACTAGTTAGTTAACAGTTATAATAAAACTTGTCGCTAACTGGTGCGCTTTACTCGTTGGCTACCGACATTCTTACAATTGGTGTTACCAGCGCCAACTTCGCTAAGAAAACACTTTGAATATGGGGAATTGGAGTGGAAACATGTCTATCAACCGAATAAGCCGTTTTTGGCGAGCGCCACTGCTAGCCAGTGGCTTAACTTTGCTCGTTTTAGTCACGGTCTTTAGTTATCAACAAATCACCCCGTTTGGCGATCACAATTTTTTAATTAGTGATATGGGGACTCAGTACTTATCATTTTTCACGAGTTATCGCCATGCTTTGATTTATCATAATTTTCAATTTTACTCATTTTCACAATCACTCGGTGGGAGTTTAGTGCCGACCGTGGCGTATTATTTAATGAGTCCGTTTAATTTAATCGTTTTAGGCTTTAGCGCCGCCGACTTACCGATTGCCATTACCATTATTTTAATGAGTAAGATTACCGCAATTGGGTTCACGATGACCTATTGGCTGCAACGTCACTTTCACACGACGCAAATCATGACGGCTTTGTTGGGAACGGCCTTTGCTTTATGTGGATTTGTCGCGATGAATTATTTTGACTTGATGTGGCTCGATGCCCTAATCTGGTTACCACTAATCATCGATGGTCTCGATCGCTTATTAAATGATGGGCAGGCCGGCCGGTTCTTTTGGTGGCTGTGGGTCAGCATCGTGACCGACTTTTACCTCGGCTACATGACAATTTTATTTATCGGATATTATTTAATTTATCAATTATTTGAAACTAAACAAACCAACTGGCGTGATGATTTACGGCAACGTTGGCCCCGGTTACGGGAAATTATCCTCACCGGTTTACTCAGTGTCGTCAGTGCCCTATTCATTTTGATACCCACAGCCCTAGGGTTAATGCAGACGGCCAAAAGCAGTCATGCTTGGCAAATCTTCCTACCAGTGCCGCAATTTGGTACCGATATTTTTAGTCAATTAGCGTTGGGCGCCAATACGTATCAAAATCGGTTGACCCACGCACCCACGATTTTTAGCACAACCGCCGTCATTTTATTAGTCGGTGCCTTTTTCACCTTACCGTCCATTAAACGGACGACTAAGGTGCATACGGCCTGGTTCTTAGGCGCCCTATTACTAAGTATGGGTATCGAGCTATTCAATACGATTTGGCACTTGTTTCAACAACCAGAGGGCTTTCCGTTCCGTAACGCCTTTTTCTTCAGCTTTGCTTTAATCATGATTGCCATGCAAGCTTGGCAAGCGGGACCACAACACGTGACGCCCGCGTGGCGCTGGCGTTTGACGCTCGGCTTAAGTGGGCTATTGCTGATTGGGTGGGTCACTAATTGGCTGTTACAATTTAAAATTCCGGTCACGACCTTAATGCTCAGTCTTGTAAGTGTGGCCCTGACGGCATTAGTTTTATGGACCACCAAGCGCTGGTGGCAAACATCCGGCTTAGCGGTAATTATGTTGAGTGAACTCGGCGGTAACTTTAGTCTGAGTATGGCCAACACGAGTTTTGGTAGCCAAGCGATGTATCAGCAAGCTTATTCGAGTGAATATACGCAGATGACCGCTGTCAATGACCCGGATGGCCAACTATATCGCGTTGACAATACAAATACCTTAATCAATCGCGCTTATCAAGAAAAATATAACAATTACAATGATCCGATGTTATTTAATTTTCACGACATTAACTATTACAGTTCGACATTAAATGAAAAGACCCGGGTAATGTTAGACCAACTAGGCTTGTACTCACGCAATGCCCGCCGCATCAGTTCGGAAGGCTTAACTCCGGTCAGTTCAATGCTGCTGGGGATTAAATACGATGTCTTATTGAACCGTCACGGCGATGCGACGACCATCCCTAACCATCATTACTTGGGTATGGGGTTCGCGGTGCCCAGTGAAGTCACCCAACTACAGCTATCAGCGACCCGCGCCTTAGCGAACCAAGAAAAAATCTTGCAACTCCTGCGACCACAGGCAACGCCCTATTTTCATGACGTTGCCCTGACCACGGCCACCAGTCGCCGGACCCAGTCGAGCGATTACTCGTATCATCATCGCTTGATCTTTAAAACGACCGCGACCGGACCGTTGTACTTTGATGACTACTTAGGCTTATCACAATATTCCAGTATCACAGTCAACGGCCAATCGGTCACGCCGACCGTTAACGCCGACGACTCCCGACTGTTATGGCATCTCGGCAACTTCAAACGTGGCGCTACTGTGCGCGTGACGTTCAATTCGGCGCATCGGCAGCTCAGTGGTCAAGTTCGCTTGGCGAGCCTACAAATGAGTCAATTCAACCAAGTCTATCGTTACTTGAAGACGAGTCAATTCGTACCGAAATACCATGCGCGCGGTTGGCAAACCATCGTCAGCGGCACGATGCAAAATCAACAAGCGCGTCACTGGCTCTACGTGGCGATTCCGTATGATCAAGCTTGGCACGCGACCGTCAATGGCGAAACCGTTAAGACCAAAGCCGCGCTTGGTAATTTGACGGCAGTCCCCATCAAACCCGGTCATAACCAAATCAAGTTGCAATATCATGTCCCAGCGTTACTTTTCAGTACGATTCTTTCAATAATCGGGACGCTGAGCTTTGTTATCTGGCGCCTGCTGTCGCGACGCCGGCACTAGTTTTAAGCATTCTGAGAAATTCTCAGAATGCTTTTATTTTACCGTTCTAGCGATACTCAATATTTTTAGTTATAATGCGATTGATATTATTAAAAATTTAATCTAAAGACCGTTATACTGGAGTTAAACGATTTTAGAAAACGGAGAAAATTTATGACGAAAATTTTGTTAGTCGACGATGAAGAAAGCGTCGTTGACTTTTTACAACAAGAATTAACTTTTGAAGACTATGAGGTCGTCACAGCTGGCGATGGTCAAGCAGCTTATGAGATTTATGAAGCGCAAAAAGATGATTTAGATTTAATTATTTTAGACTGGATGTTACCGAAGATGGACGGTCTCGAAGTTTTACGGCGGATTCGTAAGCATGATGATATTCCGGTCATTATGATGACGGCGCGCGATTACGTCGGTGATAAAGTCGCCGGCTTGGACGGTGGTGCGGATGATTACATCACTAAACCATTTGACACCGAAGAATTATTGGCCCGAATTCGCGTGATTTTACGACATTCCGAGCAAAATCAAGCGACCCCACAGATTTATCAATATGCCGATTTGGAATTGGATACTAAAGCGCGTCAAGTTCACCGGAATCGGCGCCTCGTTCAATTAACACAACGCGAATACGAATTATTATTAACTTTGATGCAACATGCCGGCGACACCCTCACGCGTGATGAATTGCTCGATCAAGTTTGGGGTGTCGACTTTGAAGGCCAACCTAATATTGTCGATGTCTACGTCCGCTACTTGCGGCATAAAGTCGACACTGAAAGCGACCGCAAGTTAATTCATACGGTCCGCGGCGTTGGCTATTGTCTGCGAGATGATGTCCATGCCTAACTTCCGGGGTCATTCAAACGCCGCTCAAATCACTCGGGCCTTTTCCATCATGCTGATTTTGGTCGTGTTAGTAACCGGTGCGACAATTTCGGTGGTCGTCGGTTACCGACTTACCCGTAACCGGATGGAAGATGCCGAAACGTTATTAAAAAGTTTGAAACGTTCCATTATTGATGACGAACCGGATTGGAATCAGTGGAACCTAAATAGTCCCATTGATACTAAAGATACCTTTGTTAAAGTTCGCACAAAAATGCCCAAACGCCCGCATCAAACTTTTTATTCAAAACATACGAAACGTTTTTTAAGAGCCAAACAATATAAATTACCTTTTGGTCCAGATATTCGCTATATTGATGGTTACGGGATTTTTTACCGTTCCGGGACCGAATCTAAATATATTTATTATGAAACGTGGACGAGTCTCGACAACGTCCTCCACATTTTCCGGTTGATTCTACTCGACTTAGTGCTCGTTTTAATCTTGTGCGGATCACTGGGGTATTTAGTCGTCGTCTGGTTGGCACGCCGCTTGAATCAACCGTTAGCAGACTTAACGAGCGCGGCTAAAAAAATCAACCACGCCGAAAGTTTGTCATACCGGGAGGCCTTGCCGGTTCCGGCCAATCCAGTTGAAGTGCATGATTTGGGGACCGAAATTAACCAGCTGCTACAATCACTGAATGAACAGGCCTTACGGGACCACCAATTTGTGTCCGATGCTTCGCATGAATTGCGGACGCCGTTGACGGCCATTCGCGGTCATATTAGTTTAATCAAGCGCCGTGGTGACCAGCATCCAGAAATCATTCCGAAATCGTTGAAGTTCATTGATAACGAATCAGAACGGATGCAAAAAATGGTTGAAAGTTTGTTACGGCTCTCCCGGATGGACCACGTCAGCATTGAGATGAATTACGTCGATGTGAACCAAATCGTACAAGACACGATTGACAATTACCAACCTAACATTAGTCAGCCCATTCACGCCGACATGGCGACCAAAGTCATGATGGCGACGGTCAATACGGACAGTTTGCAACAAATTTTGATTGCACTGCTAAATAATGCCAATAAATATTCACCGGCCGATGCGCCCATCACGGTGACAACTAGTATGGTGCACGGAGCGCCAACCATTCAAATTGCGGATTTGGGTGCTGGTATTAGCGATGATGACAAAGCGCATATTTTTGAACGCTTCTATCGCGTCGACCAAGCGCGCTCGCAAAAGATACCCGGAACCGGCTTAGGCTTAGCAATTGTTGAGCGCCTCGTCCACTTGAATCAAGCTGAAATTAGTGTCACTGACCACCAGCCCCACGGCACTAGTTTTAACATTAAGCTCAGTGTCAATCATTCTGAGAAAACTTCAGAATAACTTCAGCTTTTGTAGCTAGCACCGCTAATCGAATCTCGTTAGACTGTATTCAGCGAGTGACGGTTAGCGGTGTTTTCGTTAACTGACGCAGATAACCTTTTAACGAAAGAAGCTTTCGACTATGAAAAAAATATCAATTATCGTGCCCTGCTATAACGAACAAGAATCCATTCCTTTGTTCTATCAGGCCGTTCAAAAAGTTTACACTGAAAAAATCCACGTCACGTGGCCCGAATATCAAATGGAATACTGGTTCATCGATGATGGCTCATCTGATGATACGTTCCGCGAATTAAAAACCTTAGCCCATACGGATGCTGAACATGTCCACTACGTTTCATTTTCCCGTAACTTTGGTAAGGAGGCGGCTTTATACGCCGGTTTACAACATGCGACCGGAGAACTGATTGCGGTAATGGATGTTGATTTACAAGATCCCCCCGAATTGTTACCGCAAATGATGTCCGGCATTTTAGAGGCCCACTATGATATCGTTGGTACTAAACGGGTTGACCGCAAAGGCGAACCGGTCATTCGGTCATTTTTCTCGAATGCCTTTTATGGCTTCATTAACAAGATTTCACACACCCGCATCGAACGCAGCGCCCGTGATTATCGATTGATGACTCGGCAAGTCGTGGATGCCGTTTTAGATTTACCAGAATACAATCGCTTTTCTAAGGGCATTTTCAGCTGGGTCGGCTTTAAAACCAAGTATATCGGTTATGAAAATCACGACCGCGTCGCTGGTGAAACACACTGGTCATTTAGTGACTTAGTGAGCTATTCCTTAGATGGTATTATTAACTTCTCCGAAAAGCCGTTAGCGATGGCCTCATTTTTAGGTATCGTCGCCTTCATTATTTCGATTTTTGCCATGATTTTTATCGTTGTCCGCGCCTTAATCTTCGGTGATCCAACCATGGGCTGGCCGTCGATGATGACGATTATTTTAATGCTTGGTGGATTGCAATTATTCTGCATCGGGATTCTTGGTAAATATGTGGGTCGCCAATATTTGGAAGAAAAGCACCGGCCCATTTATATTAGTAAAGAAGAACGTTAATCGCGTTTATAAGAAATTCTTATTTAACCCTTATGAAAACTCGGTAGTTGTCAGTTGCGTTTCGGACTAAACTAAAGTCATTCAATTACGAAAGGAACTGATGACGATGCGTAATAACCATTTAGTTAGCCAAGGAACGGTGCGCCGGTACCATGCCAGCAAACAACGGCCACACAACCGAGTCTATTCGACGCCAGTTCAATATACGCGGACGACCAATCCAAACTGGCACTGGCAATTAGCCATACCAACCGCTTAACTCTCAGGAACGGCGGGTACTTGGCAAAGTAATCATGCGAATCGTAGTGGGCTTGCATGGTCAATTTGCCGAATCCCCGCCCGCCGTGACCGTTAACTTATCCCGCAAGCAAAACCATGCCAAATTATCATTAATCCCCCTTCATCGTTGTGGGCCGATGGAGGGGGATTAATTGCGTTTAAACGCCTTTTTCATTAAAATTAATCAAAAACGAGGAAACCTTATGTCGACTAACTTATTACCAAAACTCACAGATTTTACTGCTTTCACGGATGCGATGCCGGATGCAGCCCAACGCGACCAATTCGTTACCGTTTTAAACTGGGTTACAACGACCTTCCCCCAATTGACTCCCCGCTTTGCCTGGAATCAACCAATGTTTACCGATCATGGCACCTTTATTATTGGGTTCAGCGTCGCTAAAGCGCATTTTAACGTGGCTTTAGAAGCGGCCCCCCTCGATTACTTCCGGGAACAAATTACCGCTGGTGGCGACCACACGACTAAAATGTTGTGGCAAATCAATTATGACGGTCCCATTAATTACGACTTGTTAACCACGGCGATTAAGTATAATTTAACGACTAAAAAGGACGTCACAAGTTTCTGGCGTCCAAAAGGTCATTAAGGTAATTCTCGTTGCAAAATTGCTAGCGCATCCGCAACGGTCTGATAACTAAAGATTTTGTCAAAATAGCCGGTCCCATTAATCATCGCAGACAAATGATTCACTTGGTCACGATGCAAAATGAGGACGGGCGTTTTTATTTTCTCCGCATACGCCAATTCATAACCAACCCCCAAACTCGGATTAGTCGTTTCAGCCACTACCATATCCGCGGCTTTCAACCAATCAATATCGCGGTCGCGAATGGCTTGATCAGTGAGTTGTATCTGACCATCCGCGGTTAAATTCGGATTGCCAATATGTTCAGTCAAAACCGTATGCCGCGTCTTTAAATCATCAATTAGGGCTTGATACAACGACGCATCATTGCGGCCGCCTCGAATCGAAGCCGCAAAATAAATTTTCATCTAAAATCACCCGTTTCTAAAGTTGATTTTAGTTTACGGTAGATTGCAAATTTAATCCGAATTTTTGGACAAATTGTTCAGCATAAC
>NZ_AYGX02000048.1 GCF_000498955.2 Lactiplantibacillus fabifermentans DSM 21115
AAGCTGATCTTTTTTGTCCGAACAGCGTTCGGATTAATTTTACAATCTACCATAAAGTAAATATAATTTAATTTCGAAGGGGCAACGCTGACCAACGCAAAATCGTCGTCCGTTAAGAAACAACAGCATACTTAACGGACGACGATTTGATTAATCAACATATTTTGGTAGTAACCGCAGCCCAAACTCATGCGGTCACCGTGATTGGCAAGGCTAACGTTCCACAATACCCCGGTGGTGTCGGCAAGACGTGTAACTGATAATCGTGGTGTTGAAAATGCGCCGTTAGACTCGTCGGCACATTGACTGCAACTTGTTGCGGTCGGCGAGTCAGGCCACAACCGACTAACTTTAACACGGCTTCTTTAGCCGTCCACAACCGCCAGGC
Organism: Lactiplantibacillus fabifermentans DSM 21115; assembly: GCF_000498955.2. GTDB lineage: Bacteria > Bacillota > Bacilli > Lactobacillales > Lactobacillaceae > Lactiplantibacillus > Lactiplantibacillus fabifermentans. Next base: position 389 of record NZ_AYGX02000048.1, read on the forward strand.
CCAGGTCAGTTGTAATGATGGCGCGAGTGCTTGTAAGAAATCCCATTCAGTCGGCGTAAACGCGTGTTGCAATTTTGAAAAGTCACGCGGACGCACTGCCTCGACATCAATCCCAATCGCCCCCGGGGCCACCGCGACATACACGAGCGACCGGCTATGAGTAATGCTTACCCCCGCTTGTGGTTGCGCTGGTAGATACGGTTGGCCTAACGCGTGGTAGGCAAGCGGTGTGGGTACGAGCTTGCTCAGCAAATTGCGGCCCACCTGATGTTGCCGCAATTGCTGCACTTGACGATCTTCGGACCACGGTAACCATTGATATTTCACTTGGACGGAAGGCGGCCAGGTCGGTATCAACTTAAATGCACACCCTTATCAACGTATAAGATGTCGCCCGTCATGCCTTGTGAGAGGTCACTCATCAAAAACGCGGCCACGTTACCAATTTCAGTGGTCGTAACAGCTTGACCATCGACGGTTAAACTTTCTGAGAGCTTCAATAAGTCCCGATGGGCAGAAATGCCAGTCACCGCTAACGTTTTAACGGCTCCAGCCGAAATCGCATTGATCCGCACTTGTTGTGCACCGAGGTCCCTGGCTAAATAACGCACATTAGCTTCTAAGGCCGCCTTGGCAACGCCCATCATTTTATAATTGGGAATCGCCCGTTCGGAACCAAAATACGTCAAAGTTGCGATACTAGCGCCCGACTTCAAGACGGGCTGGGCTGCGCGGGCCACCGCAACGAGCGAATAGGCACTGATTTCTTGCGCTAAGTCATAACCGGCTTTGGTCGTCTCAATAAATTTGCCCGTCAACGTCGCCTTATCGGCATACGCAATCGCATGAATCACGCCATCAATTTGCCCATATTGGGCTTTGATGGTGGCAAAAGCGGCTTCAATGTTTTCTTCATCAGCCACATCACACGGAATTAACGGCATATCGGCATTGACGAAACGCTGTAGACTTTGCTTTAACCGGTCATTTTGATACGTCAAAATCACTCGGGCACCTTGCGCCTGCAAGGCCGTCGTACAGCCCCAAGCAATACTGCGTTGATTGGCGACTCCCATCACGACAATCGTTTTCCCCGTTAATAATCCATTTTCCATTGTCTAAAACCTCATCTCTTAGAATTTTCGAAAACGAGCTTGGCGGTGGGCAATCAAACTCGTTGGTGTTTGTTGTTGTAACGTTTTGATAGTGTCGTCCAGCTGGTGTTTTAAACCCTCACAACTCGCTGAATCCGTGACTTCTGGTACAATTTTGTCAATCACCTGAGCAGCTATTAGCTCCGCCGGTGTTAACGCCATCGCGGCGGCCGCTGCTCGCGCTTGATGGGCATCATGCCATAAAATGCTGGCATAACCTTCTGGCGACAAAATCGAATAAGTACTGTTCGCTAACATCCAGACTTGATCACCGCACGCTAAGGCGAGTGCCCCGCCGCTACCACCTTCACCAACAATTAAACTAATCATCGGCACTGGTAACTGACTCCCGGTCAATAAGCACTCGGCCAACGCCGCGCCTTGACCTTGATACTCAGCACTCACCCCCGGATAGGCTCCGGGGGTATTGATTAACGTGATAACGGGTCGGTGAAACTGGGCCGCTTCGCGCATTAACCGCAGTGCTTTGCGGTAACCAGCTGGCGTGGCACAGCCAAAGTGGCGGTCCTGATTTTCAGTGACCGTTTGCCCCTTTTGAATCCCAATCACCGTGACCGTTTGGCCACTTAAACGGGCTAAGCCCCCAATCACAGCTGGGTCATCGCCATAGTAATGGTCACCATGTAATTCATAAAAATCATCAAAAACGCCTTGAATCAAAGCTTGAATACTAATCTTGGCAGCCGAACGCGCCGCTAAGACTTGATCGTAAGCATCAGTCATCAGCAAGCCCTCCCATCGGTTGGTGCCATTTTAACAACTTAGCTAACGTCGCCTTTAACGCTGGGCGGGCGACAATTTGGTCGAGCCAACCGTGTTGCATTAAAGTCTCTGCTTGTTGAAAATCTTTAGGCGGCTGTTGTTGAATCGTTTGTTCAATCACCCGCCGTCCGGCAAAGCCAATCAGGGCATGCGGTTCGCTTAAGGTAATATCCGCTTGCATGGCAAAACTCGCCGTCACACCACCGGTCGTCGGGTCCGTCAAAACCACGATATAAACGAGCCCCGCAGCGCGATGTTTGGCTACCGCGGCTGAAATCTTAGCCATTTGCATCAGCGATGCCATTCCTTCTTGCATTCGGGCACCACCGGAAGCCGTAATCATGACAACCGGGCGTTTTTGTAACGTACAACGTTCAAATAATCGCGTGATTTTCTCGCCCGTGGCACTCCCGAGACTCCCCATAATAAAATACGGGTCCATTACCCCAAGGCCACAAGTTTGACCGCCAATCGTTGCTAAGCCAGTAACAACACTTTCTTGCTGACCAGTTTGCTTAATTGCATCCTGCAATTTCTTGCGATACTTAGCATCATCAAATTTTTCTGGCACCGTTAAATTGGTATCCCACGGCGTAAATTGATCACACAATTGGTCAATGCGTTCTTGCGCACCGATACGAAAACCATATCCACAATTTGGGCAATACTTTTCGACCGGCAAAGTCGCTGTCGTCGTGGCATTGTGACAGATAGGACATGCCGTTAATAACTGGTCGGGTACAAGGTCACGACGGGTCGCCAGTTCTGAATTACTGGGCTGTTGAAATTGATGCATTTGGTGACCACCTCTTTAAAAATTCTTGTTCGATAAAAGCTGTCGTGTAAGTCGCATCTTGGACTTTAGTTGTCGCCAACAAATCCGCTAAAAACGCTTGATTCGTTTGAATACCCGTAATCGTTAATTCTTGCAAACAGCGCCGCAATTTGACGAGCGCCGCGGAGCGTTGTGGTTGCAGCACGATAATTTTAGCGAGCATCGAGTCATAAAACGGACTGATTTGATCCCCCACGACCACCCCGGCATCGATACGCACGCCGAGCGTCCCTAGCGGATAATGCAACTGCGTAATGCGGCCAGGTTGTGGTTGAAAATCTTTGGCCGGATCTTCCGCATTGAAGCGGGCTTCGACGGCACACCCCTTAATTTGAATTTCGGCTTGGGTGACCGCTAATGGTTCGCCAGCCGCAATCCGAATTTGCATTTTAATCAATTCTAAGCCCGTTACCATTTCGGTCACAGTGTGTTCAACTTGGAGTCGGGTATTCATTTCTAAAAAATAGCACTGATGATCTGGGCCCATTAAGAACTCAAAGGTACCCGTATTTGTATAATGCAATTTCGTAGTTGCCTCCGCAACGAGCGTTCCAAGTTGGCGGCGTTCATCAGCACTAAAGCTCGCACACGGACTTTCCTCAATCACTTTTTGATGGTGTCGTTGTAACGAACAATCACGCTCTGGCAAATACACCACGTGACCATACTCATCGGCCAATACTTGAATTTCAATGTGTTTTGCCGGGGTAATGACTTTTTCTAAATATAAACGATCATCTTCATAGGACGCCTGGGCTTCTTGTTGTGCTTGTTCAAACGCTGCCGCTAAGTCCGCCGCCTGCGTCACGACCCGAATTCCTTTACCGCCACCCCCAGCCGCTGCTTTAAGCATGACTGGGTAACCTAGCTTGGTGGCTGCACGTTGGGCATCGACCACCTGACTTAAGATTTGTTGGCTACCAGGAATAACCGGCACCCCTAACTGTGCCATCGTTTTACGGGCTTGCGCTTTGTCGCCCATCTTGGCAATTAGGGTCGCATCGGGCCCAATAAATTTAACCTGACATTCGGCACATAACTTGGCAAAGGCCGCGTTCTCAGATAAAAAACCATACCCTGGATGAATCGCTTGGCAGCCCGTCAGCGTTGCCACACTAATAATTGCTTGCATATTCAAATAAGACGCCGTGGCGGGACCGGGGCCGACACAGACGGCTTCATCGGCCAACTTAACAAACTGACTCTGGGCATCCGCTTCTGAATAAATTGCCACACTCGCAATCCCCATCTCGCGTAACGCCCGGATAATCTGCACGGCAATTTCGCCCCGATTGGCTACTAATACTTTTGTAAACATTTAATCACCACCTTGAATTGCAAATATCAAATCAGCGGTTGCCACTAATTGCCCATGACATGTAATCGTGCCATGACCGGTACCGAGCCGCCGCTTTAGCTTGGTTAAGGTCACGTTCAAGGTCAAGACCGCGCCCGGTTGGACATCCGTCAAAAAGTCAGCTTGCGAAATACCGCCAAAAAAGACATTGGCTTTCCGGTTAGTTGGTAGCGTCAAAATGGCGGCGACACCGGTCTGCGCTAACATTTCCAATAATAATGGTCGCGGTACCACCCGACCACCTTGAGTGGCACTTTTAAAATACCATTCATTAATCGTCACCAATTTTTGGGCTTGCGCCGCTTGCCCCGGCGTGACGCGTTCAAACCGATCAATTAGTTGAAACGGATACCGTTGTGGAATCAACTGACTAACTGTCAAATCCATTTATGACGTCACCTCGACTTCAATTAATGGCGCCCCAAACTCGACTAAGGTTTCATCCGTCACGATAATGCGCGTGACTTTACCAGCTACGGTGCTCGGAACTTCATTAATTAATTTCATCGCTTCAATCACCGCCACTGTTTGACCGACTTTGATGATGTCGCCAACTTGTACAAAGGGGGCTGCTCCTGGCTTTGGCGCCAAATAAGCAATCCCAACCAAGGGTGCTTTGATGTCTTGCTGATTAGTCTCAGTCGCAGTATCGTTAGTCTTTTCCGGCATTATACTTTGAGTGGCCGTTGGGGTGTTCGTCGCAATTTCGCCAGCAGTCTTATCTAAATGAATTTCAAACGCGTTCGTCTTTAAATCAAGTTGTTGCGCGCTGGACGCATCAAAGGCCGTCAGAACATCCTGCAACGATTGTGCATTGATTGCTGTCATATTTAATCCCACCTTTTAAACGCTAATACGGCATTATGCCCGCCAAATCCAAACGAGTTACTTAACGCATAACGCGCCGGTTGCAACGCATTATCTTCCGTGACTAAGCGGACTGGGCAATCCGGATCAGGAGTTGTAACGCCGACATTCACTGGCAGCTTTCCTTGTTGGAGCGCACCAATCGTGGCCACTGCTTCAATCGCACCAGCGGCACCGAGTAAATGACCGGTCATCCCTTTGGTACTACTTACTAATAAGTGCTGATTAGCCCCAAATAAGTTATGAATCGCTTGCGCTTCCGCACTGTCGTTAGCGGCCGTGGCCGTTCCATGCGCATTAATATAATCAATCTCAGTTGGTTGTAAACCGGCTTCAGCAACTGCTTGGGCCATCGCCCGTTGTGCACCTTCACCATTCGGATTAGGCGCGGTCATGTGATACGCATCACTCGTCGTCCCATAACCAACAATTTCCGCGAGGATGTTGGCGCCACGAGCTTGCGCGTGCGTCAAGGTTTCTAAGACTAGCGTTGCCGCCCCTTCGCCCATCACAAAGCCTTGGCGATGCGCGTCAAATGGTAATGAAGCTTGCTGGGGATCAGTAGCTTTAGATAACGCCGTTAAGGCCGCAAAACCAGCAATCCCAATCTGATTAATCGAAGCTTCGGCACCACCAGTCAACATGACATCGGCTTTGCCTTGTTTCAAATACTCAAAAGCATCTCCAATGGCATTCGTTGCCGAGGCACATGCCGTCACAACTGCTTGACTCGTATTTTGGGCATTGAAAGCTAACGACAAGTTCCCAGCAACCATGTTAATAATCGCATTCGGTACAAACAAAGGTGACACCCGTTTGGGGCTCTTGTCATGCATCTTAATGACTTGCTGCTCAATCGTCGTTAACCCACCAATCCCCGAGCCATAGATGACCCCCAGTCGTTCGGGTGCGACCGGCTGGGTCATTAAATCAGCTTGCGTCATCGCTTCATACGCACTATATAGGCCATAAATTGAAAAATCATCTAGCCGTTTCGCTTGCTTAGCACTCAGCCAATGCATCGCGTCAAAATTTTTGACCTCACCAGCAACCGTAATCCCCGTTGCTTGCGCATCGAACTTAGTAATTGGTGCCAAGCCCACTTGACCTGCTAAAATATTAGCAATAAAAGTTTCACTCGAATTACCGACCGGCGTCACTGCGCCCATGCCGGTAACTACCACACGTTGTTCCATCATTAACACATCCTTTAAATCGTCAAGCCACCGTCTAAGGTTAAGACTTGGCCTGTCAAATATGGTTGGGTCACTAAAAAGTAAATTGCTTGGGCAACTTCGTTTGGTTCCCCGAAGCGCGCCAACGGAATTTGCGCTAACGCCGTGGCGGTCGCAGCTGGCGTCATTTTGGCGGTCATCGCCGTTGTAATCATGCCCGGCGCAATCGCATTGCAACGCACTTGCCGCCGCGCCCCTTCTAAAGCGGTCGTTTTTGTCAGGCCGATGATACCAGCTTTACTAGCCGCATAATTGGCCTGGCCGATATTACCGTGCAACCCAACTACACTGGCAACATTCACAATGGCCCCGACGCGCTGACGCTGCATGATTTTTAACGCGGCCTGCGTCATGTTGAAAGTGCCGACTAGATTTGTTTGCAGCACCGCTTCAAAGTCGGCGACGGACATCCGCATCAATAATTGGTCGCGCGTCATCCCGGCATTGTTGACCAAAGCATCCACTTGACCGAAGTCGGCTTGGACCTGTTTGACGAGCATCTGGGCCGTGGTGGCATCACTGACGTCCCCGACGACTTGATGCAAATTAGGCCAGCGCGCTTTTAAGTCCTCCCACGTGGCGGTCGCTAACGGATGATGGACATTCATCACAACTTGCCAGTCCCGCTCAGCGAAGAACGTCGCTGTCGCTAACCCAATGCCTTTGGCAGCTCCGGTAATTAAAACAACTTTTTTCATCGTGTCACCGCCTTTAAATTGGTCCGGACGGCAGCTAAGTCTTCGCTAGTGGCAACATTCATCACGCGAGCAGTCGGGACAGCCTTTTTGGCAAACTTGGCTAAGTCACTTCCCGGTCCCACTTGAATAAACGTCTCGACCCCACGTTGCGCTAACGCCTGCAAATCCGCATAAAAATGCGTTGGCTGAACGAGTTGATCGACCAGCGTCGCTTTTAACGTGGTGGCTGTAAATGGCGTCACCGTCGTATTACTCCAAACCGGAAGCTGCGGCGTTCGGACGGTCAGATGCGTCAGCCGTTGTGCCAAGGCGGTACTGGCGGGCGCCATCAATGGCGTATGCGACGCCGCACTCACTTGTAGCGGCACTAACCGTTTAACCCCCTGCGCCGTTAAACTAGCCATGGCAGCGCGTACGCCGCGAACATCGCCACCAATGACGACCTGATCAGCCAGATTATAATTGGCAGGATATGCTTGCCCCACCGCCTGACCAGCTTGACAGGCTTGTGCCACTAATGCCGGGGTCACTTTGAGCGCGGCCACGAGCATCCCTGGATTCATGACACTAGCTCGCTGCATATACCGCGCCCGGTCGGCAACTAACTTGAGCCCGTCCGTCATCGAAAACGCCTTAGCGGCCATTAACGCACTATATTCACCAAGGCTCAATCCGAGTAATGCCGCTGGTTGTGGCAAGCTAGGTTGTAAAGCGGCATAGATGCCCAAACTCATGGCGGCAATCGCCACTGGAACTCGTTGTGGGTCCTGTACATCTAATGGCGCAGTTAGGTCCCAATTCAACTGCTGATTGGCAGCATCAATCACCTGACGATAGTTGCCATCCTCGGCGTACAAATCTGCCCCCATCGTGGCTGTTTGTTTGCCTTGACCACTGAATAAAATTGCGACCGACATCGCGGTCACCTCCTCATCATTTACGCATTCGCAGTTTTAACGACATACGTGACTAAATCTCCAACGGTACTCAACGGTTGATCTGTATCAATCTCGATATCATACTTATCTTCCAATTGGTCAATCACTTCAAACACGTCCAGACTATCTAACGCTAAATCAGTCGTGAAATTAGTTGTCATCGTAATCGTGGCCGCATCAGCATCGAGCTGTTCAATAATTAAGGCTTGTACTTCCGTAAATACTTGTTCGTTAGTCATAATAAATTCCTCCAGAAATTTGGTTTAATTAATAGTTAATAATGGCGGTACCGACAGATAGGCCGCCGCCAAAGCCGGCAAAGGCCAGCCGCATGCCCCGTTTAAGTTGGCCGCTCGCCACTAATTCGGCTAAAAGAATTGGTTCACTGGCGGCCGCCGTATTGCCATATTTAGCAATATTCATGGGTAATTGGGCCGCCGTGAGCTTTAACTTACGGCCGACACTTGCAATAATGCGCGCATTTGCTTGGTGCAAAATATAAAGATCAATATCACTAGGCGCTAGCTGGGCGGACGCCAAGGCGGCTTGCAAGGACTGCGGGACTTGTTTGGTCGCAAAGTTATAGACCCGCCGACCATCCATTTGAAACGCCCACTGTGGTGATGCGGACGCGGATTGCCAGGGCGTTTTTTGCTGAAATTGCCCGGCCGTTAAATACCGACCTTGCTCACCAAAGCTGGCAAAATGTTGCCCTAACCAGCCACTGGAACTGTCAGGCTGATTTTGAATCAAAACGCCGCCAGCGCCATCCCCGAATAAAACGGCGGTCCGCCGATCATGCCAATCGACTAGCCGACTCAAGGTCTCACCACCGATTAATAAGGCCGTCTGTCCTGATTGCAAATATCGATGGACTAATTCCATCCCAAAGACAAAACCCGCACACGCGACATTGATGTCAAAGGCAACCGCATTAGTTGCTCGTAAGGCCGCCTGAACTTGGGTGGCCGTCGCCGGGGTCAAATAATCTGGCGACATGGTGGCGACCACAATCAAGTCAATCTGGTCAGCACGCACGTCGGTCTGCGCTAACAGTTGTTGCCCCACGCTGACACATAAGCTCGTCGTCGTTTCGGTCGTGGCCACGTGGCGAGTCTGGATACCGGTCCGTTGACGAATCCACTCGTCAGAAGTCGGCATTAGGTCCGTCAGCGCCTGATTGGTCACCACGTGTTGCGGAACGGCTTGGGCGGCCGCAACGATTGTAAAATGGTCCGTTGTCATCAATTGACCACCCTTTCTATGCGGCGGTCGTCGGGGCCACGATAAATGTCAGCTCCGCCGTGCAAGCGCGGGCGTCGCCAACTAGCGCTTCACAACTCACGATGCCCATGTTAGAACGCTGCTTCACCATTTTGACGCACAAGGTTAAGACATCCCCAGGCCGCACCACTTGTCGAAACTTGGCATTTTTAATAGCGCCTAAATAAGCAGTCTGACCTTTAAACTTTTCAGATTTCAAAATGAGAATCGAGGCCGCTTGGGCCAACGACTCAATAATTAAAACGCCAGGCATCACCGGATTACCCGGAAAATGGCCTTGGAAAAATTCTTCGTTGATGGTGACATTTTTCGTCGCCACGATGGCTTCATCGGGCTTCAATTCGTCGACGCGATCCATAAATAGAATTGGATAACGGTTCGGAATCAATTGCATAATTTCACTTGCTGATAACACACTCACAGCACACAACTCCTTTCATTGCGCTTGGCAATGGCATTAAGTTAAGCGAGTGACCAAATGTTGTCAATCAAATTTTAAAAACTAATTTACACAGTAACGGATTATGATTAGCCACAAATGCCGACCGTATTGACGTCCAACCAACTTAAATTTAGTCAAAAAAATAGCCTAAGCTGACGGGCGCAGTCAGTTAGGCTTAACGAATTATGACGATAAATTTTTCCAATTACTCTAAAGTTTATAATTAATCGGCTGGGTTAATTATTCCAGCAAATAATTGTCGCACTAGCTTTTTCCTAGTTAAACATCGCGTTCATAAATCAACTGTTCCCCGCGACGCCCCAAATTACGACGACCTGAATCACGAAAACCGGCCTGCTGATAACACTGCTTGGCCGCGACGTTTGCATGATTGACCGCTAAAATAACCCGCTTAATTTCGGGATAGTTTTGCCGCACATATCCTGGGACTAATTGCATCGCCGTCAGCCCCAGATGTTGACGCCGATAGCGTTCATCAATTGAAAATGAGCGTAATAACAAGTCGTGGTGGGCATCGCCCCCATATTCGCACGGCGCTGCGGCACCTTGTAAACAAAAACAACCCACGATTTGGTCGGCGTTTTTCACTAAAATCATTTCACAATTGGCCGCACTTTTGACCCGCTGCAGCACTTGTTGCGGACTGGCTGTGTAGGTCAAATCCGATAACTGATAATGATTGAGTTGGACCCGTTCGCGATGCATGGCAGTAAAGGCCACTAAAACTAATCTCATCATCAACCGCCCCCTCGTATTAATTCATTACTTCAGATCTAGCATACTAGCATAAACCCGGCTACACGATTATTTCAGTTCATTTTGACACTAACATTACTAGCAAGCGTCAAAAAAACCGGCCGATGAATTTTAACATTCATCAGCCGGCTTTTACGATCATCAATTAGTCTAATTTATTTAGACCACAAGAATTTAATGAGCGCTTTATCAACATTTTTATTTTCATGCAAGCTACTGTGCGCGGCGCTCTTACCAGTAAACTTCTTAACTTGATAAGATTTTGCCCGCCCAGAAACTAAATATTTAAGCGATAACGTCGACGCATTGCTGACTTGGCCGTCAGAATGGGTGCCGTTATTTAAATCACCATAAATATTCAAGAAAGCAATTTGCTTCTTTGGTAAGGATGACCGTAATTTTAATAATTCCCGATAGTCGCTATCAATATACGTTGGGCGACCATTGGACTTTAATTTCATTTGATTAACTTCATCATTTTGACGCAAAATACCATTGTAATGTCCCGCAATATCAACAATCTTGCGAACCTTTGGCAACTTTTTATCATTAGCATAATTGCGTAAGTAATACATGATAATTAAGTTCCCATTCGAATGACCGACAAAGTTAAAGTTTTTAATGTTGTAAGTCTTCTGTAACTTGGTCACCACATTTTTGGCCCATTGCGCGTTCGTATAATAATCTGGATTAGTGCTGTATTGATAATTGATTTCGACGATGGGATGGTGATCCGACGCCTTCAATTTGCCGTGCAACGTTACTGAGCCAGTTTTACTGATTTCGGCGCGCACGATGGTCTTGGTAACCCCGGCTTTAACAGCGGCATTCGCCATGTGTTGTTCCGCATGATAATTACTCCGGTAACCGTGGATGAACAACGTTGGTTGCACATCTTTATAACGATTAGTGGCCGCGTGCGATTTGATGGCACCGGTTGTACATGCACTTAGCCCAACCCCTACCAACGTTAACCCCATCATAATTGGCAATTTATATCGTGATTTAATTTTATACATTTCTCTTATCCCCCTATCACATTAATTATTGTACGCTTACGTTGTTCCACAAACTAGTACTTACACAAACTTGTAATATAATCAGGGTTACATAGGTAATTGTGATATAAATAAATCAATGTAAAATAACACAACCCGCGCATTCCGTGACACTTTCGTAATACAGCGGCAACGGCTTTGTAATCGTTTTGCAATACGGTTGCCGTATTCTACTATGTAAAGGGAGTTCTTCAATCTATTTCGACGAACGGGGATAATAATTAATGACAAAACACAAAGTAAACATAAAATCGACCATTGGTGTCTTGATGATCAGTTGTGGCTTAGCCTTTGCCGCTAACACACCGCTCACCATCAACGCCCAAGCCGATACGCTGGCAACCACTGCCAGCAGCGCTACTAGCAGTAGCGCAAGTTCTTCATCTACATACAGCAGTTCTAGCGCCGTTGCAAGCAGCAGCGTTAGCCAAGCATCAAGTAGTAGTGCTCGCAAGGCTAGTTCAGTTGCTACCAGCAGCGTAAAAAAGGCAACGGTCAAAACAGCGACTACTAAGAAAGCTGCTACTAAAAAAACAACTGCCAAAAAGACAACTGCTAAAAAAGCAACCGTCAAAAAGACAACTGCTAAAAAAGCAACTGCAAAAAAAGCAACCGTCAAAAAGGCAACCGCTAAAAAAGCAACTGCCAAGAAAACAACCGTCAAAAAGACAACTGCTAAAAAAGTAACCACTAAAAAGATTACTAAGAAAAAAGCCGTTAAAAAGACGACTAAGAAAACCACTAAAAAGAAAAAGTTAACGCAAAAGCAACAAATCGCCAAGATTAATTCGGGCCTTTCAAAAACGCAAAAATCAGCCAAAAACTGGATTGCTTATCACGAATCTCGTTATAGCTACACGGCTCGTAATGGTCACTGTTATGGCCGTTATCAATTATTAACCGCTTATTTACACGGTAACTACTCCGCGGTTAACCAAGAAAAAGTTGCTAACTCATATGTTAAGGGTCGTTATGGCTCATGGACGAACGCCAAACGTTTCTGGATTCGCCATAACTGGTACTAATGGTAGATTGCAAATTTAATCCGAATTTTTGGACAAATTGTTCAGCATAAC
>NZ_AYGX02000049.1 GCF_000498955.2 Lactiplantibacillus fabifermentans DSM 21115
GTTATGCTGAACAATTTGTCCAAAAATTCGGATTAAATTTGCAATCTACCTTATAATAACATTCACATCCGATTATTTGCGTGTTGAAATATAAATAATTTTATTATAAACGCAAAAATAGGTTTGAGAATACCTGAATTAAACTAACAATCACTCATTTAATCAGTATCAGGTGGTTATCGGGGGTCATCGTATTTTGGAACTAAAGGTTACCAGAAAATGTACATCACTGATTTACAATGGTCGCAATCAAGCAACAATGTCAAAGTTAATCCTTTTAGGCTTGAAAAATATTAATTAAAAAGTTCGTTAATATAATTTTTTAATACATGACCCGAACGTGAATGGTATACTTATAACGTTGCATGCTTGCTAGGGCGGGGGTTCCGGCAAGCGATTAGTGCCAAAATTAATTAAGGGTTTTATTGATTGGAGGAGCTATCATGAAAAAGTTTTGTCCCCATTGCGGGGCAGCTTTACCAGTAGATGCCGAATTTTGTCCAAATTGTGGTCAGGCCATAGCGGCGACCAGTACCCAAAGTACGACGCAGACTACGACTACTAGTAGTCAACCGACCACCGCACCTGGTACACATACCGAATACTTATCAAACACACCTTATAATGAAAGTCCCCGACCCGGATTGATTACCAGCACACAATTATTTTACCGCGACATTTTCAAGCTCAGCAAACGGATGGGCCGGGCCGATTACTGGTGGGCAATTTTGGGTAGTACGCTAATTGGCATTGGCATTTATGTCGTGATTGCGGCGATTTCTTTTTTACTCGGTAATTTTATCGCGTACGACTCCACGGGCAGTTTTATTTCAGCTGCCATCTATGTCATCGTGCTATTAACTTATTTTATTCTTACTGGCATTGCGACCTTTACTGCTCAATGCCGGCGGTTCCATGATTTGAGTTACAGTGGCGCTTTTTGGTTACTGAACTTGATTCCCATGGTTGGTTCACTGATTGTTTGCATTTTTTTGGCACAATCATCCAAACAAATTAATAATCCATATTAAAAATTCAATACGACGTTACCGCCTGGAGCGCTAACGCAATCATATTCTTTGGAGGAATCACAGATGTCATTTATCACCCGTACCATTGCCAGCGGCGCCACCTTAATCTTGGGAACAACTGTCATCGGCATTGCCATGCCGGCGCAAGCCGCCACGCACAAAACGACCACGGTACCAACCTCTATTCAAGGGACTTGGTATCATTACAACAAAACTTATCAACGTTACGATACCGTTCAAGCTACCAAGACCAGCTTCAATACCAAGAGCGCGTTGGCGACTAACTGGACGAAGCTTTCCGGTACCAAGTTTCCAAGTTATGCCCTGGGTCATTCAGAACTAGCCGTCAAAAAACAAGCTAAGGGTTATTACCTGATTGCTAAATACGCAACCGATGGCAGCCCACTCTGGAAAAAAGTCACTTACAGCGGTCACGCCGCCTTACAAGCGATTCGACCAGCGACCGCTGAAAGCAATGGCGGCCCAACCACTTACTACTACCAAACGAAAAAGATTGCGAAGCAACCGGTCGTCCCATTCAAAGTTGCCAAGAATGATAATTTTTCGTCAAAAAAATATGCCGCCGTTTACGTCCAAGCCGATTATAAGGCCCCGGTTAAACTTTACAGCAGTGTCAAAAATGCCCAGAAAAAGCGTGGTAAAACGATTACCATTAAAAATATCACAACGGCTTATCAAGCACGTTGGAACGACGCCAAATCCGACATTGTCCGCGTGCGGGTCAAAAATCACACTTATTACGTCCGCGACACCGAAGATTTACAACCTTCTAACTCTTGGCGCATCGGCAACACGATCTATTCCCCGTTTGCCCCAACGTCAACGAGCAAGATTGTCTTAGATCCTGGAACCAAGGCTTCTAAAGCTACTAAATGGGCTAAAATCGTGCATGCCGGTAAAAACAAAACCGTTTATACAACAATGTGGCATCGTGCCAATGGTAGTTGGAAAAAATAATTAATTTGTCAAAAATAGTCATTGATTAGATGTCAACATCTGAATCAATGACTATTTTTTTAGCTTCATGGCAGTGGAATTGGCATTTAAACACTTTGCTCGATTGGCAGCTTGTAACTAGATTCAGTATCCAGATGATTTTCACCATTGTGACCTATTGCTGACGCCTTGATCCATTCTTGTATTTTGACAACGCTGGAAACATCCTCTCAGGTTACTAACAATATGAAGCGAGATACCGTAAATATTTTTGAAAGCATACTAAAAAGATGATAGACGTGTATCGGAAATATGTATATTTTGCCAACAATCTGAGTTCAATGTTGGCAAAATGTTGACAAATGGCCAAATAAAAGAGCTCCGCATCCGCGGAACTCTTCATTTGGTAGGCTTTTCTTCTTCGTCGGTCTTCAAAACAGCCATGAACGCTTCTTGCGGGATTTCGACCCGGCCGACCGCCTTCATCCGTTTCTTACCAGCTTTTTGCTTTTCAAGTAACTTCATCCGGCGAGTACGGTCACCACCATATAGATGGGCAGTCACATCTTTCCGATAAGCCTTGATATTCGTCCGTGCAATGACCTTGGCGCCAATGGTAGCTTGCACTGGAATTTCAAAGTTTTGCCGGGGAATGATGGTCTTCAACTTCGCAGCAATTTCACGACCACGGGCTGGCGCAAAGTCGCGATGGGCAATAAAGCTCAACGCATCGACTTTGTCACCGTTTAACAAGATATCAATTTTAACTAAGTCACTGGCCCGATAACCGTCAATTTCGTAGTCCAAGGAGGCGTAACCACGCGTGTTGGATTTCAATTTATCGAAGAAATCAAAGATAATTTCGGATAACGGAATATGGTAGACCACGTTGACCCGGTTATTATCCAAATATTCCATCGTATCGAATTCGCCCCGTTTACGTTGGGCCAATTCCATGACAGCCCCCACATAATCGTTAGGAACCATGATTTGGGCTTTGACGTACGGTTCATGAATTTCTTTGATTGACGATGCTTCCGGCATTTCCGCCGGGTTTTCGACATCACGTTCCGTGCCATCAGTCATTAAAACGTGATACGTAACGGATGGTGCCGTCGTAATCAAATCTAAGTTGAATTCCCGTTCAAGTCGTTCTTGGACCACATCCATGTGCAACAAGCCTAAGAATCCACACCGGAACCCGAAGCCTAATGCTTGTGACGATTCCGCTTCAAATTCCAAGGCAGCATCGTTCAGCTTTAATTTTTCCAAAGCTTCGCGTAAATCCGTAAATTTCGCATTATCGGTTGGGTAAATCCCGGCATAAACCATCGGATTCATTTCCCGATAACCGGCTAACGCTTTTTCAGCGGGCCGCTTAGCATTCGTGACCGTATCACCCACTCGTGTATCTTGGATGTCTTTGATGCTGGCAGTAATATAGCCCACATCGCCAGCCATTAAGAAATCCCGTGCTAGTGGTTTCGGCGAGTTGACGCCGACTTCGGTAACTTCGTATTCACTACCGCTGTTCATCAGGCGAATCTTATCGCCAGGACGGACAATCCCTTCGTGAATCCGCACACTCAAGACAACGCCTCGATAGTCATCATAAACGGAATCAAAGACTAAGGCCTTTAAGGGCGCATCTAAATCGCCTTCCGGAGCGGGCACTTTGTTAACGATTTGTTCCAGTAATTCTTCAATCCCAATCCCGGCTTTAGCTGAAGCTAACACGGCGTCTTCGGCATCGATACCAATGTCATCTTCAATTTCTTTGCGCACCTTTTCAGGTTCCGCCGATGGCAAATCAATCTTGTTAATGACTGGCACGATTTCCAAATCATCATCAATCGCCAAGTAAACGTTCGCTAACGTTTGCGCTTCAACCCCTTGAGCGGCATCGACAACTAAGACGGCCCCTTCACAAGCGGCCAATGACCGTGACACTTCATAAGTGAAATCGACGTGTCCGGGCGTATCAATCAAATGGAAAATATACGTTTCACCATCTTTAGCTTGATAGTGTAATTCGACCGCATTCAGTTTAATAGTAATCCCGCGTTCGCGTTCCAAGTCCATCGAATCCAATACTTGGTCTTGCATCTCACGTTTCGAGATGGTATCCGTCAATTCCAAAATCCGGTCCGCCAACGTTGATTTACCATGATCAATGTGGGCGACGATTGAAAAATTGCGAATATGTTTTTGTCGGTCTTGCATTGTCGCTTTATCCATTTATTTTCCTACTTTCTAACAAATTCCTAGTCCAGACAATTATACCAACTAACCGCCACAATCACAATTTTTCCGTTAAGCCACCGTCCGAACCATGAGTCTTTTTATTAATAACAATGGTGCGACCGCGAAAAAAATCGTAGTCGCACCATTTTAAAGCAACGTTCAATTTAATTTTAGGTCACCAGTAATGGCAGCCGCCATGCAGGTGGTGTTAACGGGATGGAGTTATATTCCGTTAACACCATGGACGTCTTTTGAAACTTGGTTTTCAGGCTTGGCCCGGTCCCATGGCGACTGGAATTACGGTCAGCTGGTGGTGGCAAGTCAAGCTCACTTTGAAATTTGGCAGTCTTTGCCGAACTAATTTGGCGTGTCGGCTAATGTCCAGTTCACCGTGGTGCTGTAACTGCCCGCATAAATGCCCGGCAAGGCGTCGAGCATAATGCCTTTCGTCGACGACCAATCACTCGTCACCGTCGTATTGGTCGTTCCACTCGCCTTACTGCCACTCGCAATCAACGTCATCCCGGCATTGAGGGCTTGTTGGGTGCTGCTATTGCGGTAAATCAAATTACCTTTAAATTGCTGACTGCCAGCCGTCAACGCCGGCGCACTGGCATACACATACCAATTTTTACCGGCATCGCGGGTATCACTGATACTGACGTTAAAGGCACTGGTCGGTTGGTAAATCGTTTCGGTCAACGGAATCGTCTGACTACCAAAATCGACCGCGCTCGTAACCGTTTGAAAGCTCAACGTGCCCGGCATCCGGGTAACCGTTAACGCCACAGGATTGGACGTATTACCAGCACTGTTCGTCGCGTAAACGTTGATAGTAGTACTACTGCCAATCGCTAACCCACCTAAGATGCCGCCCAAACCAGTCGTCTTCGTCGCATACGTGATACCGTTACTAGAACTACTATTGGGGTCAGTAGCGGTGACGCCACCTTGTTGGACTAACCAGGCCAACACGCTCGCATCACTTTGACTGGCCAGATTGGCCGCATCGCTAGGTACTAAGTTAAACTTCGGCGTTGTTGCCGCAATCGTCAAAGCGGACTGCACTGGTTTAGTGACCGTCCCGGTATGCCCATTATTATCACTTTCAGTCACCGTCACATTCGACTTGCTTCCTAAAGCACTGCTCAAATTCAACGTGTAACTCAAATCACTCCCAACCGTCGCTTTAGCCGAACTGTCGGCATCGGCCGTAATGGTATCCCCCGGCATCGTTCCCGTCCCTTTAATGACGGTCGTATTCGGAAAGAGTGACGAACTAATTGTCGGTGATAATGAGACTTGATAGGCCGCAATACTCGCTAGCCCCACCCGAACTTCTTGATTTTTTGAGGTCACATACCGCAGCCCAATCCATAATGGCGTCGTGCCTTTCCATGATGACCACGTCATGTTTAACGTCTGATTAACGGTACTATCAAACGTATAACTACTTTGACCAGTCGTCGAGACTAAATTTTTCGCCGCAGTACTGCTTAAAATATTCCCATTACTATCCATCAAATCCAAATAAATGGTAGATTGCAAATTTAATCCGAATTTTTGGACAAATTGTTCAGCATAAC
>NZ_AYGX02000050.1 GCF_000498955.2 Lactiplantibacillus fabifermentans DSM 21115
GGTTATGCTGAACAATTTGTCCAAAAATTCGGATTAAATTTGCAATCTACCATAAGGACTTTTATGATTGTTTAGCAGCGAGTGCCCAGTTAGCAAAGACGCGGACGGTGATTCCGGTGTTGCATGATTATCATTTGAAAGATGTGGGATAAAAATAAGAGTGGTTTACCAGGCGGTTAATTTGCGAGCATTAACGTGACATAACCAATTATGTCCGGGCTTTGGGCATAATTGGTTATGTCGGGTTAAGCGGAACAAATTGCCTGGTAGACCACGTTTCGGCAATAAAGATAAGGAGATAATCCGTCCATCTAAGGCGGTTAGTTCACGGGCATGATTGTCCATGTCGGGTTAAGCGGAACAAACTGCCTTGGGGACCACGGTTCGACAACAAAGATAAGCAAAAGCCACCGCTATTAGTGCCACTTGCATGGCGACTTCAATTACTACTGACTTCCAGCTAAATTGCAACTATCATTCAGAAACAATAAGGGAGCCACCACTAACAAGCATAGTGGTGACTCCCTTATTTGTACTGTTCAGATAAGACGTGTCATTAAGCGAAGACGTCAGTCCCAGATTCTTTAATAGTTTTTGAAGCTTACTTTTTGAAAAATTCATTATACAAGGCCACGACAGCTTGATCCGCATCGCGGTCGTGAATCCCAAACATGATTGAAATTTCGGACGCACCTTGGTTGACCATGATGAGTTTAATATTGCTATTGGCTAAAGCCGTGGCCGCGCGCGACATGATGCCGACGCGGTTGCGCATGCTTTCACCGACTAACATTAAGATAGAGTAATCATGGGTGAAGTAAATTTCATCTGGATGGACCGCGGCTGAAATTTCTTGAGTTAAGTCTTTTTCGAGTTCCGGCGTCAATTGATGTTCATCGAAAATAATCGTTAAGTCATCAATCCCGGATGGCATATGTTCGTAGCTGACGTGATGATCTTCTAAAATCGTCAAAATCTTACGGCCAAAGCCCACTTCTTTGTTCAACAAGTATTTGCGTAAATATAACGAACAGAAACTTGATGAACTGGCAATCCCGGTGACGGGGTAGTCAGAACTAGCTTCACGGTTCGACTTGATAAGCGTTCCGGGTGCTTCCGGGTGATTCGTGTTTTTAACATTCACCGTGATGTTACCTTGAATGGCTGGAATCAACGCTTCGTCATGGAAAACAGAAAAGCCAGCGTAGGATAATTCGCGCATTTCCCGGAAGGTCATCTCATTAATGGCCGCGGGTTCAGCCACCAATGAAGGATTGACCGCATAAATGGCGTCGACATCGGTGAAGTTTTCGTAACGTTCAGCGTTGACGCCACGGGCGATGATGGCCCCGGTAATGTCGGAACCGCCCCGCGAGAAGGTACAAATTTGCCCATTGCGGTTATAAGCGAAGAAACCAGGGATGACGAGAATCTGGTCACTGTCGGCCCACTTGGCAATGTTTTCGTAACTGCTGTCGATGATTTGAGCGTCGTCAGGGACATCGGTGACGACCATCCCCGCATCTTTGGGGTCGAGATAACGGGCATTTAAGCCGGCTTGCGCGAAAACTGCGGCGACTAATTGAGCGTTCAAGCGTTCGCCGTGAGCTTTAAAAGCGGCCATCAAGTATGTGTTGTCCGCATATGGTTGGTTAGGCAAGTTTTTAATCGTGTTAAAAATGGGGGTCAGTTGGGCTTCAGCCACGTTGAACCCATGACCGATTTCGGCATATCGATCAATGATCGTTTGCACGACCGCCGTCGTATCTTGGCGGTGAATCGTTTGACGAGCATATTGGATAAGCAAATCGGTGACTTTGGTATCGCCATCAAACCGTTTACCAGGGGCCGACACAATCACATATTTGCGTTGGGCATCGGCTTGGACGATTGACAGTACTTTTTGCAGTTGGGTACTGCTGGCTAACGAGCTGCCACCAAATTTAATTACTTTCACATTAATTCGCTCCTCATTTTATCAATAATGAAAAGAATAGCAGACAAACCGCGAGTTTGCAATGTTAAACTAACCTCATAGGAATCTCATTTTTACCGGATTTTGCCAAAATTGGACCGACCCAATGAAATTTCCGGGGAGTTTAAGGAGGGAAAGTTGCGTCAAGACGGCCTTTCGCTTATTATTTAGTACATATGCAAGGAGGACTAAAGTTTGCAAACTCAGTTAGCAAAAGGGGTTCAATTGACGACGGTTACTAGTCATCAATTTAAAACCAACCAAATTATTGTTAATTTCCGGGCACCGATTGTCCGTGATGAAATTACCAAACGGGCCTTGTTGTCCAATTTATTAGAAACGAGTTCGGCCGAATATCCCGACCAACGCGCCTTAGCACATGCGTTAGCAGCGATGTACGGGGCCGCTTTTGGCGCGGGTGTTAGTCGCAAGGGACCAACGCACAATTTGCGGTTGGCTATTACCGTACCCAATGAACGTTATTTAGCAACACAAGCACCATTGACGGCGCAAGCCATCGATTTTTTAAAAAGTATTATTTTTAAGCCACTTACCGCGAATGGTCAATTTGATCAGGCAACTTTTGACCGGCAGTCAACCAATTTGAAATCAGCAATTGAATCGGTTAGTGATGATAAACAATATTATGCGGCGCAAAAATTAAACGCCCAATTATTTGCTGACTCGGCGGCGCAACAAGTGCCTAGTTTTGGCGTTGCCAGTGATTTAGCCGCAATTACGGCGACTGACTTATACGCTTATTATCAACAACTCATTCAAAATGACCAAGTGGACATTATTGTGATGGGGGACTTTGACGAAGCCGATGTGGCCGCACGTTGGCAAGCAGCCGGATTTAGTGATCGTCAGGCGCCCCGTCCCGCAGCTTTTTATCACCATCAAAATACTGGGGACTATGTCGAGCAACAAGAAGTTCAAACTTTGAGTCAAGCTAAGTTGAACTTAGGTTATGATTTTCCAGTCTTTTATCGCGACGAGCATTATTTCGCCGCCTTAGTTTTCAATGAATTATTCGGTGGGTCACCACTGTCAAAATTGTTTATGAATGTGCGAGAAAAGGCGAGCTTAGCGTACTACGCTAGCAGTTCACTCGATACATTTCGCGGGGTGTTAAAAGTTCAAGCTGGGATTGATGGTCAAAATCATGACCAAGTGCTCCAAATTATTGCGGACCAATTGACGGCCATTCAACAAGGCGATTTTGAAGATGACTTAGTTGAACAAGTGAAATTAGGCTTAATCAATGATTTTGAATCTAGTTTGGATAGTCAACGCACGTTTGCGGTTCAGGCGCTGATTGACGATTTAACGCAACAATCAATGCCCGATGACGAGTGGTTGACCAAAGTTCAAGCAGTCACCAAAGATGAGATTATGGCGGTGGCCCAGTTAGTCACGTTAAATCAAGGGTTCTTCTTAAGTGGAGGCGCGGCCTAGATGCAAGTAAATAAATATGATCAGTTCAATGAAGTAAGTTATCAAACTAAAT
This sequence comes from Lactiplantibacillus fabifermentans DSM 21115, assembly GCF_000498955.2. Lineage (GTDB taxonomy): Bacteria > Bacillota > Bacilli > Lactobacillales > Lactobacillaceae > Lactiplantibacillus > Lactiplantibacillus fabifermentans. The sequence continues at coordinate 3,486 of NZ_AYGX02000050.1, forward strand.
TACCTAACGGCTTGACGGTCACGTTACTGCCCAAGGCGGGCTTCCATAAAACGTATGCGGTGTTTACGACTAATTACGGTTCCATTGATAATACGTTTGTCCCGGCCGGTAGTGACGAATTGAAACGGTTCCCCGATGGTATTGCGCACTTTTTGGAACACAAAATGTTTGAAAAGGCGGACCACGATGCGTTTCAAACGTTTGGTAAATATGGCGCTAGCGCTAACGCCTTTACGAGTTTTACGCGGACGAGTTATTTGTTCTCAGCGACGCGTAACTTGCGTGAGAACTTAATGACGTTGCTCGATTTTGTCCAAGACCCTTATTTCACCACGAAAACGGTGGAAAAAGAAAAGGGCATCATCGGTCAAGAAATTGAAATGTACAATGATGATCCGAGCTGGCGCTTATACTTTGGCATGATTGGCAATTTATACCCCAATCATCCCTTACAATATGATATTGCCGGGACGACTGAGTCGATTGCTAAGATTACCGCTGATGATTTATACGCGGCTTATCGGACTTTTTATCATCCAGAAAATATGACGTTATTTGTGGTTGGTAAGCTCGACCCTGACGAAGTGTTGGATTGGATTACGACGAATCAAGCGACTAAACAATTCGATACTTTTCAACCAATTGAACGCCGGATTCCGGCGACCGCCACGGATGGTCATGATATTATCCCTTATCGGACGATTGATATGCCGGTCGCACGGGCCAAATCGGTCGTGGGTGTGAAAGGGTTAGCGCCAATCGAAGACGGTTTGGCGGCCTTGAAATATCGGGCCGGGGTTAACGTCTTATTAGAGATGTTATTCGGTGATACGTCGCAGAATTATTTGAAGTTATATGACCAAGGTATTATTGATGATACGTTTGGTTATGACTTCGAATTACAAAATGGGTTTAATTTCTTGACGTTTAGTGGGGAAACTAACGATCCAGCCCAATTTGATGCCGCCATTATTGACGGTTTGGAAAATTGGCAACCAGCCGTGCTCGACCAAGATGACTTATTGGCGACGGTCAAAAAAGAAATGATTGGGCGGATTGTTTTCATGGCGAACTCACTGGAAGCCATCGCCAATCGCTATGATCAACGCTTATTTGGCGCGGCCACGTTGTTTGACGAACCCGCGATTATTGATGGTTTGACCTTGGAAGATATTGCCACGATTGCGGCACAATTATTGACGTCACAAGCAATCAGCGAGTATCAAATTCGACCGGCAACTAAGGGTTAAGGAAATCTGAAATTTCATCGTTGCACTACTGACAACTGGGTTAGCTGTGATATACTATGAAGCGAAAGATTTTGAAAATAGACTTAGGGTGGAGAAAAAGTCAATGAGTGAAAATGAAGAAAAGCGTACGATTGGCGCGCGCTTAAAAGCGGCGCGAACAGACAAAGGTTTGACCATTGATGATTTACAACAAATCACCAAGATTCAAAAGCGGTATTTAATCGCGATTGAAGATGAACAGTTCGACAAGTTGCCCGGCGACTTTTACGTGCGGGCGTTCATTAAGCAATATGCAGATACGGTTGATTTGGACGGTAACGCGTTATTAGAAGAATATAGCGATGAATTACCTGCCACTAACACGGAAAATATCGTGCAAAACGTTGATGACGTTCAACCAACCCGGACGGCTACCCGTGAACAACCTAGCACGACGCCAGCTGGCCGTGTTCGTAATTACTTGCCAACGATTGTCGTGACGGCAGTTGTCGTCTTAATCTTGTTGTTCATCTGGTTTATGGCGGTACGGACACACACGAGCAGCTCAAGTTCATCGACAGCCGCGAGCTCGTCGGTGAAAGTATCCAGCACGAAGACGAACAGTAGTAGTGCGGCCAGTTCTAAGAAAGCCGCTAGCAGCAGTGCCGCTAAGGCTAGCTCCGAATCAAAGGCTAAGAGCAGTAAGACGCAAACTATCAAAGCTGATAGCAGTAGCGATACGGCTTTCACGATGACTAACGGCGCAGACAAGAACAAAGTTGAAATCAAAGCGACGAAAGCTGCTTGGACGTCAGTGACAACTGATGGCACGCAAACTTGGCAAGGGACGTTGACCGCTAACGGGTCACATTCATTAACCTTACCAAGCAGCGCCAAGACGGTTAAGTTCAGCTTAGGTAACGCCACTGCAACTACGATTACGATTAACGGGAAGAAGTTTGACTTCAATCCAAAGAACAGTTCGTCACAAGTACGGACGATTACGTTAACCATTAAATAAAGTTGCAAGGGGAGTTAGTACGGTGAATTTACCTAATAAATTAACGGTGTTTCGAATCATTTTGATTCCAGTATTCTTATTGATTATGGTGCTCCCACTAAGTTGGGGCCAAGTCGTGTGGGCCGGCACAACCATCCCAGTCACGCAAGTTGTCGCGACGATTATTTTCGCCGTGGCTTCCTTGACGGACTTAGCGGACGGTAAAATTGCTCGGCGACAACACTTAGTGACCAATTTCGGTAAGTTTGCGGATCCACTCGCTGATAAAATGTTAGTCATGACGGCGTTCATTATTTTAGTCCGGTTAAACATGGCCCCTGATTGGGTCGTGGCCATTATCATGTGCCGTGAATTAGCGGTTACCGGGTTACGGTTATTAATCGTTGAAAATAATGGTCAAGTGATGGCTGCAGCTATGCCTGGGAAAATCAAGACAACAACGCAAATGATTGCGATTATTTTCTTGTTATTGAACAACGTATTGTTTGCCGCTATCAACGTACCATTTGCTAGCATCATGTTATACATCTGCTTATTCTTCGTCATTTACTCGGGGATTGATTACTTCGTGCAAAACCGCGATGTTTTCTCAGATGGTTTCAAATAAAGTTAATCATAACGACTGTCAGCCTGGTGCTGGCAGTTTTTTTGGATAAAACGAATATTGCCCCTCCAGTCCGGCGGTCAGTGTTCACGAGCTGCGACCGGTTGGCGCCAAAAAGCGGTCGCCAACTTCACTTTCAAGCTCCGCCCAACCCGCGAATCTTGAAAGATGCCGGTTCGCTAAGCCGAGAAAAGCACTCAGCTAAGCGAACTTTCAGCACGTTCACACTGACCGCCGGACTTCCGGGGTGATGTTATTTTAATTGAACACGGACCAGATCGAGTCAAAAATGGTGTCGACACTGTTTTATGTAATCCAATGGTTAGCCTAGCTGAGTTAATAACTATCAGTAATAAAATTGATGGCATGAGTAATGGAGTCAGGTGTTTGATGCTGGAATAATGGGTTGAAAAATGATTATTTAAGTCGAAATATGTCGTGCGAACTTTTAATTAAATGTTGTTATGAAATTAAATTCAACTGCGGCAAGCGGCAATCCTTTTTTATGATTGCTTTTTCAGTAAAACTAATGGTCAAATTGATTGGTCGATTAAATTTATCAGACAAAAATAATGGGGCACATTTTAGTTTTCGTATATACTAAGTGTAGAGTGTGATTGGGTCGGTCGGCCTAATAAAAATGGTTTTAGGGAGGTTGCTTGAATGCAAGCCGAAATAATTGCCGTGGGAACCGAGATTTTACTCGGTCAAATCATGAATACGAATAGTACCCATATTGCGCAAGGATTAGCCGAAGTTGGGATTGATAGTTACTATCAGACGGTTGTGGGGGATAATCCTGAGCGCTTAGCGGCGGTCATTGAAATTGCCGCGCAACGAAATGATTTAGTGATATTAGCCGGGGGCTTAGGACCGACGAACGATGACTTAACGAAACAAACGTTAGCGAAATATCTAAACGTGCCGTTAGTCGAAGATGCCAAGACGATGCAAGTCATCACCGACCATTTTGAACAAGTGGGTCGTGAGATGACGCCTAATAATCGGCTCCAAGCGTTGTATCCAGCTGGTGCGACGCCGTTGATGAACCATAATGGTTTAGCGGTCGGGGCCTTTTATCAATCGCCCGATTCAGCGGACTTTATCTTATTACCAGGACCGCCTCGTGAAATGGCATTGATGTTTGATACTGAAGTCAAGCCGCAGTTGCAACAAGCGTATGGGCAACAATCCCAAATTTATTCGCGCGTCTTGCGTTTCTTTGGGATTACGGAGTCCAAACTAGCAACGGTCTTAAATGATTTGATTGAACATCAAAGTGACGTTACGGTGGCTCCATATGCTAAAACAAATGAAGTGACTTTACGCTTGAGTGCCCAAGCTGCTTCCAAAACGGCCGCAAAAGCTGCCATTGATCAAATGGAAGCTGAAATTAACGGCCGGGTGGGTGAATTTTGCTACGGCCGTGGTGACCATAATTCGTTGGCGAAAGTCGTTATTAACGATATGATTGCCAAACACTTGAGTATTACGGCGGCGGAAAGTTTAACGGCCGGTCAGTTCCAAAGCACGATTGGTGGTGTCCCGGGCGTTTCGGCAATCTTTCCGGGCGGCTTTGTGACGTACGCCAATGCGGCGAAACATCAACTCGTCAACGTGCCGCAAAAAGTGATTGATGAACAAGGCGTCGTTTCAGAAGCGACGGCCATTGCGATGGCCCACGGTGCGCGGGCGCAATTGGCGACTGATACGGCAGTTAGCTTTACCGGGGTCGCTGGTCCGGATGAGTTGGAAGGCCAACCGGCAGGGACGGTGTGGATTGGAATTGCCTATCGCAATCAGCCGACCGTGGCGTACGAATATCACTTCACGGGTGATCGCCAAAAAATTCGGGAACGCAGTGTCTTGGTCGGATTAGACTTATTACGGCGCGCAATCGCCGCCGATACAGACTTTAAAAAATAATACGAACTTTTGTTCGCTTTTTGCTTGCAATTCTCAGGTTGAACCGCTATGATATTAAAAGTAGAAAGCGAGCACCAAAGGAGGAACTAATTTGGCTGATGCACGGCAAGCGGCACTAGATGCTGCCTTAAAAAAGATTGAAAAGAACTTTGGTAAGGGCTCCATTATGCGGATGGGGGATGCAGCGAACACTGCTATCTCAACTATTTCCAGTGGGTCTTTAGCCTTAGATGATGCGTTAGGTGTTGGTGGGTATCCCCGCGGCCGAATCGTTGAAATTTACGGCCCTGAAAGTTCTGGTAAGACGACTGTTGCTTTGCACGCCGTAGCGGAAGTGCAAAAGCAAGGTGGGACGGCTGCTTATATTGATGCGGAAAACGCGTTAGATCCCGTTTATGCGGAACACTTAGGTGTTAACATTGATGACTTGTTACTTTCTCAACCAGATACTGGAGAACAAGGCTTGGAAATTGCTGATGCCTTAGTTTCTAGTGGTGCGGTCGATATTTTAGTTGTCGATTCAGTGGCGGCCTTAGTACCGCGGGCTGAAATCGAAGGCGAAATGGGTGACGCCCACGTTGGGTTACAAGCGCGGTTGATGTCACAAGCGTTACGGAAACTCTCTGGGACGTTGAACAAGACGAAGACGATTGCGTTATTTATTAACCAAATTCGTGAAAAAGTTGGGGTTATGTTTGGTAACCCTGAAACGACCCCCGGTGGTCGGGCTTTGAAGTTCTATGCGACGATTCGTTTGGAAGTTCGGCGGGCAGAACAAATCAAAGACGGGACCGATATTATCGGGAACCGGGTTCGGATTAAAGTGGTCAAGAACAAGGTTGCGCCGCCATTTAAACGCGCTGAAGTCGACATCATGTATGGTCATGGGATTTCCCAAACGGGTGAAATCGTTGATATGGCTGCCGACAAGGATATTGTTAAGAAGAGTGGTTCTTGGTATTCATACGGCGAAGACCGCATTGGTCAAGGTCGGGAAAATGCGAAGAAGTACTTGGAAGAGCATCCTGATGTGATGGCTGAGATTCGTCAAAAGGTTCGTGATGCTTATGGCATGGACGCAGCTACCGATGAAGAAGCCGCTGCAACGGATGATGTCAAAGATCCGAGTGAATTAGACTTAGGCGATACTAAAGAAGATAAATAAGTTATACGTTAACGTCCAAAGCGGTTGCTTTGGGCGTTTTGCTTACATAAGAACCGGTAAAAGACTAGATGATATCAGTATCGCAACCGCTCTCACATAAGACTTTAAGTTGACACTGCTAGTTGCAAACATTAGAATAACAAGTGTGTAAGTAATCAAAATATAACATCTAAAAATTTGTAGTTGATTTTATGTTAACTGGATTTTGGTGATGCGGAGGTGGAAACATGAATGTTTTCGGTATAATCCTCGCAGTCATCGCAATTGTTGTCGGCTATGGGATTGGTTATTATGTGCGTAAGAATGTCCACGAAAAAGAATTGGACGTAGCCAAGAACACCGCCGAAGGTATTATTTCTGAGGCCAATAAGGCAGCGGAGACTCAAAAAAAGGAAAAGATTCTTGAATCCAAAGAAGAGAGTCATCGTTATCGAACTGAAGTTGAAGCGGAATTAAAACAACGCCGGAATGAAGTACAAAAGCAAGAAGACCGGTTGTTATTACGCGAAGAAACTTTGGATCACAAAGAAAATACTTTTGAAAAACGCGAAGATGCGCTTAGCAAAAAAGAAGATAAAATTGCTAACGAGCAAAAACGGGTTGAGCAACAGCAACAAAGTGCAGCTTCACTAATCACGCAACGTCAAGCCGAATTAGAAAAGGTTGCCGCCTTGTCACAAGACCAAGCGCGGGAACAAATTTTAACTCAAACACGCGACCAATTAACCCATGAACGGGCCGTGATGATTAAAGAAAATACGGATGAAGTTAAGGCGCAATCTGAAAAAGAAGCCAAGAACTTAATTGTCCAAGCAATTCAACAAAGTGCTGCTGATATGGTCTCTGAAACGACGGTCTCAGTAGTCTCGTTACCAAATGACGACATGAAGGGCCGCATCATCGGTCGTGAAGGCCGTAATATTCGCACGCTCGAAACTTTGACGGGGATTGATTTAATTATTGATGATACCCCAGAAGCAGTCGTGCTCAGTGGTTTCGACCCAATCCGGCGCGAAATTGCCAAGATTGCGCTTGAAAAGTTGATTCAAGACGGTCGGATTCATCCGGCCCGGATTGAAGAAATGGTTGAAAAAGCACGTAAAGAAATGGATGAAAAGATCCGGGAAACCGGTGAACAAACTGTATTTGACCTGGGGCTACATGGGATGCACCCAGATTTAATCAAGCTAGTTGGGCGTTTGAATTACCGGACTAGTTATGGGCAAAATGTCTTGAACCATTCGATTGAAGTTGCGAAGTTAGCGGGCGTCTTAGCCGCTGAACTTGGTGAAGATGTTACTGTCGCGAAACGCGCAGGATTATTACACGATATTGGTAAAGCCGTCGATCACGAGATCGAAGGCTCACACGTTGAAATTGGCGTGGAATTAACAACGAAGTACAAAGAAAGTCCAGTTGTAATCAATACGATTGCTTCGCATCATGGCGATGTCGAAGCAAAATCGATTATTGCCGTGCTGGTTGCGACGGCCGATGCAATTTCGGCAGCCCGGCCAGGTGCTCGGAGCGAGTCGCTTGAAAATTATATTCATCGACTTGAAAAACTTGAAGCGATTGCTAATGATGAAGATGGCGTCAAGAAGAGCTATGCGATTCAAGCTGGTCGTGAAATTCGGGTTATCGTTAAGCCAAAAGAAATCTCTGACTTACAAGCCACTGTTTTGGCGCACGATATCAAAAAGCAAATTGAAAATGAACTTGAATATCCTGGTCACATTAAAGTTACCGTTATTCGGGAAATTCGAGCTGTTGACTACGCTAAATAATCTTGAAAAGCTACCGACCTTGGTCGGTGGCTTTTTTCGACCTAAATACATAGAAAAATTGAGTCGCGGGTTGCGCCTAATACTTAACAAATAGACCGGTTAAAACGTTGATATGACCACATGCCAAGAAACTTGGCTAGCTTTTTGAAAGCGCTGTAGGTATGATGAGGGCAAATCAAACGGAGGTGAGGGTCATGGAGTTAGGAGAACGTTTAAAAGTCACTCGTCAACAACATGGGCAAACCCAGCAGGCCGTAGCCGACCAATTACATGTGGCCCGGCAGACTATTTCTAGCTGGGAAACTGGACACAGTTATCCGGACTTGGAAACTTTATTGCAGCTCAGTGATTTTTATGACTTGTCACTTGATCAACTATTACGTGAAGATACGCAAGCGGTGCCGAAAATTCAACGGCAAATTGTTTTAAAACAATTGCATGGGATTCGGCGTTGGTTAGTCGGGGGCAACTTGGTCGTGATTGCGGTACTTGTCGCCGTGCTATTTTCCTGGCCGTGGCAACTGGTGGCACCAATCGTAATCATGGGGTTAGGGGTTTGTGATGTCGTCGCGCTAAATCGAGTCAATCGCTTTCAAGCCCAATTGGCCCCTAAATCACCATTGCTATTACGGGAACGTTGGCCGTGGTTGGCGGCATATTTATGGTTACCCGCAGTGGCATTGATGATTTTAGGAGGTTGGGGCACCGTTCAAAATAATTGGGCCGCGGGGGCGCTAGCGGTCGGGACTGCATTAGGATTCTTTTGGCTAATTATGCGGACACAATCGGCAGTGTCGCCGTTTAAATAGCGGCCGAATAAAAAAGGAGATGAGGGCGATGCGTTTAGGTGAACAATTACACTGCGCCCGCCAACAACATCAAATGACGCAACAAGCCGTGGCCGACCAATTGCATGTGGCCCGGCAGACGGTTTCGAGTTTGGAGACGGGACACAGTTACCCTGACTTGGAAGAACTGGTGGCGTTAGGCGATTTATATCAATTATCACTGGATACGTTGTTACGTGAGGATGGGCAAGTTTTATTAAATATTCGTCAGACGACCGTGCTGGCAAAATTGAAAGTTATTCGCTGGTGTTTAGTAGCAAGTAATTTAGGGTTTGTCGTCATCATGCTATTTCCGGTCTTAAAAGTTAATGGCAATATCCTCCTGCTGATGATCTTTAATTTAGTAGCGTGGTGGCAGTTACGACGTTTCTGGCGTCAACTAAAGCCACGGCCGCTATTACGGCAACGCTATCCACAGTTGAGTCGCTGGCTAGGAACGATTGGGTTGGGCTTACTCGTCTTGGGCGGGGCGACCAGTCGACATTGGCCGGCGCAATCGGTGGCTGGCATGTTCGTGGTTGGCTTGTTGCTACTAATTAGTTGGGCCATGATTGCAACCGCGGAGCTGCCAGAAAAATTATAAAAATTAAAATAACGCGTTGCGCTGCTACTGGCAGGGGACGCGTTATTTTAATTGAGTAAAGTTCACTGACCTTTTTGGGGCAAAAAAATGCTAAAATAATTGATATAACGTTAAAACAAGGGAGCAACTAATGCGAATTTTATTTGTGGGTGATGTCATGGGCCAAGTTGGTCAAGATGCGATTGACACCTATTTACCAAAACTCAAACGGCGCTATAAGCCGCAAGTCACGATTGTTAACGGCGAAAACGCCACACGCGGTCGCGGCATCAATGAACAAGTTTATAAGAACTTTTTACAGGCGGGCGCTGATGTCATTACGATGGGTAACCACACTTGGGATAATAATGAAATTTTTGACTTTATTGGTAATGCCAAGAAGTTAGTGCGACCATTAAACTTTCCCCAAGCGACCACACCAGGGGTCGGCTATACTATTGTGAATGTGAATACCGAAAAATTAGCGGTCATTAACTTGCAAGGAAACGTCTTTATGGGGCAAAATTTAGCGGATCCGTTTACGACGGTGCAACCACTCGTTGCCGAGTTACGGGAAACGACGCCCAATATCTTTATTGATATGCACGCCGAAACGACGAGCGAAAAAGAAGCCTTGGCTTGGTATTTAGATGGCCAAGTTAGTGCGGTCATTGGGACGCACACCCACGTGCAAACGAGTGACAACCGGGTGTTACCTGACGGGACGGCCTTTCTGACCGACGTTGGGTTCACTGGGCCATATAACGGTATTTTAGGGATGACTCGTGAAAACGTCATTCAGCGCTTCTTGGAACAAATGCCGACCCGCTTTAATGTGCAAGAAGATAGCCCGGCTGTTTTATCCGGGTGTGTGATCGACGTGGACGGGAAGACCGGCCACGCGAAAAAGATTCAACGGATTTTGATTAATCCCGACCATCCTTATTTTGATGATTAATTTTTACGAATAGAAAGTAGGAAAGACAGTGCCACAAAAGACTAAAGATACGCCGATGATGCGTCAATATTTCGCGGTGAAGAATCAATATCCCGATGCGTTTTTATTTTATCGACTCGGCGACTTTTATGAGATGTTTTTTGACGATGCCATTAAAGGTGCCCAATTATTGGAATTAACGTTAACGACGCGGAATCATTCCGCTGATAATCCCATTCCGATGTGTGGGGTGCCACATCGCGCCGTTCAAAACTATATCGACATTTTGGTTGATAAGGGTTATAAGGTCGCTATTTGTGAACAAATGGAAGACCCGAAGCTTGCCAAAGGCATGGTTAAACGGGAAGTTATTCAACTCGTGACGCCGGGGACGACTTTGGAACGTGGTGCCGAACAGGCAAAATCTAATAACTATTTGACGGCGTTGACGCAAGCGGATGGTCAGTTTGGCTTTGCTTACGCCGACTTGTCAACTGGGGAACTCAAAACGAGTTTGTTGACGACCAATGATGCGCTCATTAATGAAATTACGAGCTTGCAGACGAAAGAAATCGTGGTGGATGATTCCGTTGCCACTGATTTGCGTGATCAAATCAAAACGATTGGCGTGTTGATTTCTGAACAAAACAACGTCGAACCCCAAGCGGAACTCAGTTATTTGACCCAAGATTTGACCGTGGACTTAGAAAAACAAGTCGTTGAACGGTTATTGATGTACATCAACGTCACCCAAAAACGCAGCTTAGCGCATTTACAAAAAGCCGTTGCTTATGAACCATCGTACTTTTTGAAGTTAGACCACAATTCAAAATATAATTTGGAATTGATGAAGTCGATTCGAACGGGCAAGAAGCAAGGCACCTTATTGTGGTTGCTCGATGAGACCAAGACGGCGATGGGTGGCCGGTTATTGAAACAATGGTTGGACCGGCCCTTGATTGTCAAAGGCGATATTGAAACGCGGCAAAATAAAGTGGCAGCATTATTAGACCACTATTTTGAACGCAGTAATTTACAAGAAGAACTTGTTAAAGTCTATGACTTGGAACGGTTGGCCGGGCGGGTCGCGTTTGGTAGCGTCAATGGACGCGACTTGATTCAATTAAAGACGTCCTTACGGCAAGTGCCGAAGATTCGCTATATCTTGTCAGAATTAGATGCCGATGTCTTTAACGATGAGGTTAGTCACTTAGACCCTGTTGAAGATGTGGCGGATTTAATCGACGAGGCAATCGTTGAAGAAGCCCCCTTATCCGTGACGGATGGTGGGGTCATTAAAGACGGTTATGATGAACAACTCGACAAATATCGCGATGCGATGAATAACGGGAAAAAGTGGATTGCGGCCTTAGAAGCGAAGGAACGTGAAATTACCGGAATTAAGAACTTAAAGATTGGGTTTAACCGGGTCTTTGGTTATTATATCGAAGTGACCAAAGCGAACTTAGCGCAATTACCAGAAGACCGTTATGAACGCAAACAAACGTTGACGAATGCCGAACGATTCAGTACACCGGAACTCAAAGAACACGAGAGCTTGATTTTAGAAGCTGAGAGCCATTCTACTCAACTGGAGTACCAACTCTTCACCAAAGTGCGCGAGACCGTTAAAGGGGCGATTAAGCGGCTCCAAGCGTTAGCTAAAGCCGTGGCCGCCATTGATGTGCTGCAAAGTTTTGCGGTCGTCAGTGAAGACTATCACTTTGTCCGGCCAATGTTGACGAAATCCCACGACTTAGAAATCGTGGAAGGCCGCCATCCGGTCGTTGAAAAGGTCATGGGCAATCAAAGTTATGTGCCGAATGACGTGCAGATGACGCCGGACGAAACCGTGTTACTGATTACTGGACCGAACATGTCCGGGAAAAGCACGTACATGCGCCAGCTCGCGTTGACCGTTATCATGGCGCAAATCGGTTGCTTCGTACCGGCTAAATCAGCACAGTTACCAATCTTTGATCAAATCTTTACCCGGATTGGCGCGACCGATGATTTGATTTCTGGGCAAAGTACGTTTATGGTCGAAATGCAAGAAGCCAACAATGCGCTACAACATGCGACCGCCAACAGCTTGATTTTATTCGATGAAATCGGGCGTGGGACGGCGACGTATGATGGGATGGCGTTGGCCCAAGCGATTATTGAATTTGTGCATAATAATATCCATGCGAAGACACTGTTTTCAACGCATTATCATGAATTAACCGCCTTAGACCAAGAGTTGCATGGCTTACGCAACGTCCATGTCGGGGCGACCGAACAAAATGGCGAACTCGTTTTCTTACACAAAGTCGAAACCGGCGCTGCCGATAAATCTTATGGGGTTCACGTGGCCAAATTAGCCGGGATGCCGAATGATTTATTAGTGCGTGCTAATAAGATTTTGACGAGCTTGGAAAGCCAAACAAGTACCGTGTCCACGACCGCGGATTCGTTAGCGGCCACCAGTGCGCTGTCCGAAACGCCGACTGAAGCGACCACGGCACCGGTTAGTGAAGCAGCTGCTAAGCCAGTTGCAACTTCCGAAGCGCCGGTTGAACCAGCGGCGGCCAGCGACGAACAGTTATCCTTGTTTGCCGAACCGACTGTCACGGATGCCAAGGGCGAAAAAGTTTTACAACAATTAAAGAATTTAAACTTAATGGCCATGACACCAATGGATGTCATGAACCAACTTTATAAATGGCAACAAAAGCTCGATAAATAAATTTAGAAGGGGCCGATGGCAATGGGAAAAATCCATGAATTATCATCCGTTTTAGCGGATCAGATCGCTGCTGGGGAAGTTGTGGAACGCCCCGCCTCGGTCGTCAAAGAACTCGTTGAAAATTCGATTGACGCCCATGCGACCCAAATTGACGTGCTCGTGTTAGAAGCCGGCGTCCAGTCGATTCGGATTATTGACGATGGCGATGGGATTGCGGATGAAGATGTGTTAACCGCATTTAAACGACATGCGACGAGTAAAATTACCTCGCGCGCGGATTTATTCCGCGTTCACTCGCTCGGGTTTCGCGGTGAAGCCTTGCCGAGTATCGCGTCAGTGGCCGATGTGGTCTTAACGACCAGTACCGGGACCACGGGGACGAGTATTCATTACCGGGGTGGTAAGTTATTAAAACAAGCCCCGGCACCGCTGCGCCAAGGGACCGATATTACCGTGACTGACTTGTTCTTCAATACGCCAGCACGGTTGAAATATTTAAAATCTGCTCAAACTGAATTAGCTAATATTTTAGATGTCGTTAATCGGTTGGCCTTGAGTTATCCGGAAGTTGCGATTCGCTTAGTGCACAACAGTAAAGAATTGCTGAAAACGGCGGGCCGTGGTGATTTGCAACAAGTTATTGCGGGAATTTACGGCGTGCAAAATGCCCGTAAAATGGTCGAAATTAATGGTAAAAACGAGGACTTTCAAGTCAGTGGTTATGTGGCGTTACCGGAATTAACCCGGGCGAGTCGCAATTACATCACGGTTTTGATTAATGGCCGCGCGATTAAAAATCAACAATTGACTAAAGCGATTATCAAAGGTTATGGGTCGAAGTTAATGGTGGGACGCTATCCGATTGCGGTCGTTGACTTAAAGATGGACCCGTTGTTAGTTGATGTTAACGTGCATCCAACTAAACAAGAAGTTCGTTTGAGTAAGGAGCCCGAACTCGCCAAGTTGATTAGTTCGACGATTACGGACCGCTTAGCTGATGTTAATTTGATTCCATCGGCTTTACAAAACTTAGGAAGTCATCGGCGGGAACGTTTGAATACCGACCAATTAGCGATGGACTTGAATGCGGCTTCGTCGCAATATCACGTGGCCCAACCCAGTCCGCGTAAACCGGTGACGCCGACCCCGGTGAGTGAAGCGGTTCCGGCCGTCGAACCGTTACCGGCGAGTGAAGCCCCGGCCACCGTCGAAGTCCAAACCACGGCAGCTCCGGAAAACGAAAGTGCGGCCACCGAACCTATCATGATTAGCGACCGCCATCAACTTGATACAACTGCCGTATTGGCCTTTGACGATAAGTACCAAGCCGAAGACGTGGCGTTACCGTTCGGCGAAGAACCCGCCACTACCGCGGCTGATACGACCGCCACCGCTGATGATGAAGTCCCTGAAGAAGCTGTGGTTGACCCCGATGCTGGGGAACGCTTCCCAGAATTACGGTATATTGGTCAAATGCACGGGACGTATTTGTTAGCGGAAGCTGATGATGGCATGTACGTCTTGGACCAGCATGCCGCCCAAGAACGGATTAATTACGAGTATTATCGGCAAGCAATTGGGGAAGTTAGCAAGGACCAACAGAACTTGTTAGTGCCGATTGTGTTGGATTATCCAACGAGTGATGTGTTAAAAATTACCGAGCAACTGCCGCTATTAGTGGAGCTGGGTATTCATCTCGAAGCTTTTGGTGGTAACAGTTTTATTGTCCACGCCCATCCCACTTGGTTTAAAGCAGGCCAAGAAGAAGATACGATCAAAGAAATGATTGACTGGGTCTTACGAGATGACAAGTTGACCGTCGCACAATTCCGTGAAAAGACGGCCATTATGATGTCGTGTAAACGCGCCATCAAGGCTAATCACCATTTAGATGACCAACAAGCTCGGGCTTTACTCAAAAAACTACCAACGTGTGAAAATCCGTTCAACTGCCCCCACGGTCGACCCGTGACGGTGCACTTTACGAATACGGACATGGAAAAAATGTTTAAACGGATTCAAGATAGTCACGAATCCACAACTAATCATTAATTTTTAAGTGTCTAGGACTGGTGTCTTTGAACCTTGGCCTCCAGCAAGTTAACCTGTTTCCGGGTTGTCAGTGCCTGATTACACTTATTATTTGAATAACACGACAAAGTAGCCGCAACAACTTTTTGTTAGTTGCGGCTACTTTGTTGTATCTGAGTGATAGTCGATGGGGCCCCAATGATTTGGGACGCGTTATAGGATGGCAAGGTGAAACTTAGCAAAAAATTAAGTTTGTCAAACACGACCGTGCAAGCGGGAAAACAATGGTAAAATAAGGCCATTATCCAAATCGAAGAAATGGGGCTCACCAACTTGGTGACGAGATAAGGGGAACGACATTGATTAGTAGTAAGTTACGAAAAATACCATTGTGGGTACAATACACCGGCATGTTTGTGCTCATTGCAGCGATTGCGTATAGCGGCTTGTTTTTGGCCGGGCGGACGTTGATTTGGGAAGTTGACGGGATTGCGCAACATTTTCCGATTTTGTTGGAGTTTCAAAAGATTTTGCAAAGCCACAGTTTGAAGTTAGCGAGTTGGTCGTGGAATCTCGGCTTGGGGGCCGATCAGTTAACGACGTTTGCGTATTATGTAGTGGGCGATCCGTTTAATTATTTGGTGGCCTTTGTGTCGCGGGCGCACTTGGAGTTTTGGTATCAAGCGCTTATTATTTTACGGCTATACGTCGTCGGCTTGGCATTTTTAGGGTTTAGTGGTCAGTTTAAATTTAGTCGCTTTAGTCGCTTGATTGGGACATTGACTTACACCTTTACCGCTTATACATTTTATGTGGGCATGCATCATCCGTTCTTTTTATTGCCAATGATTTGGTTTCCATTGCTGTGCTGGAGTATTGAACGGATTTTCCATGGTAAAAGTTGGCTACCACTTAGTTTAATTACCGCCGTGGTCATTATGAGTAATTTTTATTTTGCTTATTTATTGGCACTCGGTAGTCTCATCTACGCGTTAGTCCGGTTTTGGAATTTGAAACGGCAAGCGGCCCCGTTACGGTCGTTTGGTCAGCTTTTATGGCGTATTGTGATCGCGGTGCTACTTGGGGTGATGATGGCGGGAACGTTGTTAGTCCCAACATTACTAGCGATGCTAAATGCGACGCGGGCTAGTTTTAACTTTGCCAACGGCTTATGGACTTATCCCATTAATTACTATGTTAACTTGCCCAATCGCTTGTTAACTAATGGTGGGAGCGTCCAATATTGGGTGACCCTAGGCTTGAGTGGCATCAGTTTTCTGGGGGCCATTTACACATTACGGCATTTCAAACGGTATTGGGTGTTAAATTGGGTCCTCGTGGCCATGATGATTGGCATTTTATTGCCTAGTTTTGCGGCCGTCTTTAATGTCTTTTCAACGCCTTCCAATCGGTGGTTGTTACTGGCGACTTTAGTCTTTGCGTTAGCAACGATGCACTTTGTGGACCAGTTGAGCTCGTTGACGGCGGGGGACTTGAAGTGGTTAGCCGGGGTTAGTGTCGGTTGGCTTGCGCTGATTTGGGTCATCAACGGTTTTTATTTAAATATTCGCAAACATGATTTAGCGACATATCTCGTGATTTTAGTGTTAGTTGGCCTACTGCTAGCGCGCTCTAGCCTACATTTGACGAATCGTCAGTTCAATTGGTTGTTGCTAGGAATTGTCACGTTGAATTTAGCGAACAATGGCTTAGGCTGGTTGAGTATTAATACGAATTCGAATAGTACGGAGCAAATCCGGCGCGGGACGGCGATGCAGTGGGTCCATAATTATTTTGATGGCGCTGAAGCTGCCTTGCCAGAATCTGACCAGTTTTATCGCACGGCACTAATGCCTAATTACTATACGATGCGGTCGGCTGAGAGTGATGTTCCCATGGTTTTAGGCACTCACACGGTGGGATCTTATTTTTCCGTGCAAAGTGCGTATGTCGGTAAGCTCAGTCAAGACCTCGGTAACAGTGAATACGCCATGAATTCACCGTTAGGGACCTTGAGCGAACGGACCACCTTCAGTAATTTATTAGGTGTGCGTTATTTGTTTGCCCGGCAAGACCAGCTGCAAGGGCAAGCCTTGCCAGCCGGCTACCAAGTGGTGACGGATAAAACTGGGGCGGCGAAAGTTTATGCCGATAAGTTTATTTATGGATTGAGTAACCATACGGGCACGGTCTTGTTGCAATCGAAAAATGCGTTGCCGTTGGTCTATACGCAAAAACAACAAATTTCGACGGCGCAATTTGAAAAATTGAGTGCCGTTGACCGGGAACAGGCCATGTTACAAGGAGCAGTGACAACGCATTCGGCGGCCGGCGTGAAAAAAGTGGCAGTTAAGTCGACTGCTGAAACAGTCGATTATACCGTGCAAGCCGATGCCACGAACGTGTTAGATAGTTTAGATAAGGTCATGATCTATCGGAATCAACATGCAACCGGGTCTTCGAACAATGCCTTGACCAAATTACCGGCCGATACGGTGACATTAACCCCAGAACAACGCGAGCTGTTGACGAGTGATACGGGTCTGACGCAGCCGTCGACCAAGTTGTTGCGGTTAATTACCGCCAACGCCAGCATCATTGAACAGACCAATACTGATAATCAAAATGGGTTGAAGTCGTTAGCTAGCGACGTACAGGGGCATCAGATTCCGTATACGTTAACCATCAATGAACCGAAAAAGTACCGTAATACGGAAATGTATTTGGTCTTATCGGGCATTAGTTATCAACGCTCATCCATTAAAAATGAGTTACAAACGAGTCAAAATACAACCGTCTTCACCGGGCGGCCATATTCAAAAATTGACCATCTGAATGATATTCGTGACGGCTTAAAGGGCAACTTGAGTGCCAGTGGGTATTCCTTGACCGCTCAAACGGTTGACAATACGGTCAGTTTTAATCAGCTTGGGACGACGAACATGTCGGACTACGAACCACGGACGGCTGCGGTTATCAACTTAGGTTACAGTAAGTACGCCCGCGGCAAGATTACCCTGAACTTCACGAGTATTCGCGGCTTGAAGTTCAAAAAAGCCGAATTAGTGGCGGTGCCGTTCGGTAAGCAATACACGCGCCAAACGCACCGATTACAAGACCAAGGTTTGACCAACTTACACGTGACCGACAATCAAGTGACTGGGAAGACCACGGCCAGTGCCAAGGCTAGCGTTTTGACGACGTCGATTCCATATTCGACCGGGTGGCAATTACAAGTTGACGGGCAACCGGTCAAAACGCAAGTCGTCAACGATGCCTTTGTCGGTGCTCGACTCAGCGCGGGCCGGTATCACATCAAGTTGACGTACACGACGCCGGGCTTAAAACTAGGCCAGATTCTCAGCGCGTTGGGCGCAATACTAACGCTTGCTGCCGCCGGTTGGTTCACTTGGCGACGTTATCACCAATCGTAAGTCCAGCTCAGATCTAGGCTTCAATTGTTGGCCTCCAGCCAGTTAGCCAGGGTTCTCGTGCTGGGACCGGTCAGCGCCAAAAAGCGGTCGCTGGCCTCGCTTTTGAGCTCAGCCAAGCCCGCTAATCTCAAAAGTCGTCCTTGTTCTAAGCCGAGAAAGTCACTCGACTAAGAACAACTTCAGCACGTTCGCCCTGGCTAACCGGCTTCCGGGACGTCATTGCTAAATTACACGTATTATTTGAACAGCATGACAAAGGAGCCGCCACTATTCTGTTGTACTAGTGGCGACTCCTTTGTCGTGTCTGAATGATAGTCGTAATTACTGCTGACCGGAAGCGGCAAGATCGCTCAGTGGTATTTTACAGTAAATATTTACCGTGAAATCAGAACAGATTTAAGCGTTCAAAAATTCAATCAAATGGTCGGGAACTTCGACTGGTGCTTTGAACTTGGCCCATTCTTGGTCAGCAACGAGCATGACTAACGGCGTGCTAATGGTCGTTAACCAGGTTTTGCGGGGTTCGATGGGGGCTAAAGTTTCCGTGATGTCGGCGGTGACGTCAGCGTCAGTGATTTGCCAGAGTCGGTGGGTCACCCCGTGGTCGTCCGTTAATTCGAAGGCCTTCGGAAAGTGACCGACCCAATCGTCAATCAACATTTCAATCACGGGTTGTTGTGAATAGAGCACGGTGTTGATGGTGCTCGGGATTACGGTGGTGACCGTTTTCCCCGCCGGCCAGCTGGCAATTAAGCGCCACTGGTGCACGCCGTCTTTAGTGAGCTCGTACCAGTAATAGCTGGGCGCAGTGACGGGCTTGGCATCACTGGCTTGCCAGTCGGGGGTATTGCTTTTTAGTTTTTCAAGGCCACTAGTGGTTGGTAAGCTAGCAGCAAATGGTTTTAAGTCCATGTTGGTCAACTCCTCGGTCTATGAGCATAGCATAATTTAACGGGCTTGCCGAGAATTTCGTGAGAATTTTTTATTACGGTAGCGACAGTATCAAGCGACCGGGGAAATGTGGTACAATTTACGAAGCAAACATATGTTTTTATTAAAGGAGTTTTTGGACCGTGTATGAATATTTCTTAGGCCAAATTACCGATGTGACCCCCAGCTTTGTCGTAATCGAAGTGGCGGGCATCGGGTATAAAGTATTAACAGCCAATCCATATCGTTATCAAGTTGCCAATGAACCGGTCAAGATGTATATTCATCAAGCGGTTAGCGAAAACGGCATGAGCTTATTCGGTTTTTACGATGCCGATGAAAAGGCACTTTTTGAAAAATTATTAAATGTTTCTGGAATTGGCCCCAAGTCGGCGTTAGCCATTTTAGCTAATAACGACCATTCGGGCTTGATTCAAGCCATCAATCAAGAAAATGCCACGTACTTAACGAGTTTCCCCGGGGTCGGTAAGAAGACCGCCCAACAAATCGTGTTAGATTTAAAAGGCAAACTCAACGACTTAAACGTTGACGTCACTGGACAAACGGAATTAGACGTGACGACGCCGGCGGTTGATAGCGCCTTGGCAGATGCGTTAGCCGCCTTAAAAGCGTTAGGATACTCGGCACGTGAAGTGAAGAAGATTACGAAGAAACTCGAAACTTATAGTCAAAATCATGCAGTTGATACGAATGACTTATTAAGTGAAGGGTTACGGTTATTGACGAAATAGGAGGGATATTAGTGGACGACGACAAATTATTATCCGGCGACAATCTTGATGCGGCTGAAGGTTCCTTAGAAAAGTCGCTGCGTCCGCAAACGTTAGCCCAATATATCGGTCAAGACCAAGTCAAACATGAACTCGGCGTGTATATCGAGGCCGCCCGTAAGCGGGAAGAATCACTGGACCACGTCTTACTCTTTGGCCCCCCGGGGTTAGGGAAGACGACGTTAGCGATGGTCATTGCCAATGAGATGCAAGTCCACATTCGTACGACGAGTGGTCCGGCGATTGAAAAGCCGGGGGATTTAGTCGCGCTCTTGAATGAATTGGAACCTGGTGATATCTTATTTATTGATGAAATCCATCGGTTGCCTAAAATTGTCGAAGAAATGTTGTATTCGGCGATGGAAGACTTTTATGTCGATATCGTGGTCGGTCAAGGCCCCACGGCGCATCCGGTGCATTTCCCGTTACCACCGTTTACTTTAATCGGGGCGACCACCCGTGCAGGGATGTTATCAGCGCCATTGCGTGATCGGTTTGGAATTGTCGAACATATGGAATATTACCAAGTTAGTGACTTGGAAGACATCGTTAAACGGACCGCCGATATTTTTACGACGCCGATTAAACCTTCTGGCGCGCATGAAATTGCCCGCCGCTCGCGGGGGACGCCGCGGATTGCGAACCGCTTATTCAAACGGATTCGTGACTTTGCAGAAGTTGCTGACCAAGCCGCGATTGATGAAATCATCGTGAGTCGCTCGCTGACGTATTTGCGGGTGGATGAAGACGGCCTTGATGAAACGGATAACAAGCTGTTACGGACGATGATTGAATATTACGATGGTGGTCCGGTCGGCTTAGCAACCATTGCGGCCAATATCGGTGAAGAAACCGACACAATTGCCGAAGTGGTCGAACCATACTTGCTCCAAATTGGGTTTCTCAAACGGACGCAACGTGGGCGCGTCGTTACCGTTAAAGGTTATGAACATTTAGGATTAGCTTACCCAGAACATAAATAATAGATAAGAGGTCACACACATGAGCTTAACACTTGAAGATTTTGACTATGATTTACCACACGAATTAATCGCGCAAACGCCAATCAAACAACGTGACACGTCACGCTTACTCGAACTTGACCGTCAGACTGGTGAAATGCAAGATAAGCATTTTTACGACATCATCGACCAATTAAACCCTGGTGACGCAGTTGTTATGAATAACTCCCGGGTCATGCCGGCCCGACTATACGGGGTTAAACCGGAAACTGGCGGTCATTGCGAAGTTTTATTACTCCACAATACCGAAGGCGACCAATGGGAAACCTTGATGAAGCCAGCTAAACGGCTCAAAGTCGGCACGGTCGTTTCATTTGGTGACGGTAAGTTAACTGCCACGGTCACGGAAGAAAAAGAAGACGGCATTCGAATGATTGAATTCCATTACGATGGTATTTTCATGGAAATCTTGGAAGCGTTAGGCGAAACGCCATTGCCACCATACATCAAAGAAAAACTCGACGACCCCGATCGTTACCAAACGGTCTACGCCAAAGAAAACGGCTCCGCGGCGGCCCCAACTGCCGGTTTACATTGGACCAAAGACTTATTACAAAAAGTCCAAGATAAGGGCGTTAAGTTAGTTTATTTGACGTTACACGTCGGCTTAGGGACTTTCCGCCCAGTCGAAGAAGATAACATCGAAGACCACAAGATGCACAGCGAATTTTATCGTTTAGACGAAGACGCGGCCAAGACCTTAAACGAAGTCCGGGCCAACGGTGGCCGGATTATCGCGACCGGGACGACTTCTATTCGGACTTTGGAAACTATCGGGACCAAGTTCGACGGTGAAATCAAGCCGGATTCAGGTTGGACCGACATCTTCATCAAACCTGGTTACCAATGGAAAGTGGTCGATGCATTCATCACCAACTTCCATTTACCAAAGTCCACGTTAGTCATGTTAGTCGCGGCCTTTACTGGTCGTGATATGATTTTGAACGCTTATCAACATGCGATTGATGAAAAGTATCGGTTCTTCAGTTTTGGGGATGCGATGTTCATTCATTAAGAGTGTGACCAAACGCGGGTTGCTAGTGAGCAGAGCCTAGTGAGAGGCATGATGCGGTCTTGGCATCCTGCCCTTCACGTAGCTCAGCGCAGCTCGCAGCGTTTGGGCGCACGTTTCGGAAAAGTTAATCCGTTAAACCCGCAATGAAAAATAGGGCTGACTAACTAACGGCCGAAAACGCAGCACTAAAAACGAAACACGTCGTAAGAAGGCTTGAACTTTGGGTTCGAGCCTTTTTATAACACATCCAAAAAGTTCAAATATAGCATACTTGATGAACGAAATCAGCCCTCTAAGTAAACGAATTAATGTGCTGGTGAGTAATACGGTAAATTAGCCGGTCGTCAGTGGGGACGCCGCCATGTCGCCATCAGTGACCGGTGGGTTTGGCCGGTGACTGATGGGGGACGACTTTTGAAACTGACAGGGGCTTTGGTCAGGTTCAAAAGCGCCTTTGAGCCCGTTTTTTTTGGCTCAAAGTCTGCCCCATGGCGGCGTTCCCACTGACGACTGGCGGCAAAAACGGCCCAATGAATTTGGCTGAAACGTGCAAACCAGCACTGTGGATTCCGGTTGCTACGCCTAATGACCACTCGGAAACCCGCCGAGTAATCATTAGGCTAGGCACCCCTCATCCACAACCCGTGCTGGTTTGCACGCTGATTTCGTGCTATCATATTCAGAGTTTATACACACTAACGGAGGCAGCATATGGAACCGGCAATTAAATACCGATTAATTAAAAAAGAAAAGCATACCGGCGCGCGACTTGGGGAATTGATTACCCCGCATGGGACGTTTCCAACGCCCATGTTCATGCCGGTGGGGACGCAAGCGAGTGTTAAATCGTTAGCGCCTGAAGAACTTGATGCGATGGGTGCGGGCGTGATTTTATCCAACACGTACCATTTATGGTTACGCCCCGGTGAAGAAATCGTGGAAGAAGCGGGTGGCTTACACCAATTCATGAATTGGAAAAAAGGAATTTTGACCGATTCGGGTGGCTTCCAAGTGTTCTCATTAGCGAAGAACCGCGATATCACTGAAGAAGGGGTCCATTTCAAAGATCATTTGAGTGGTGCCAAACGCTTCTTGTCACCGGAAAAGGCGATTCACGTGGAAAATGCCTTGGGACCAGATATTATGATGAGTTTGGATGAATGTCCACCGTTTTTTGAAAGTTATGATTACGTTCGTAAGTCCGTTGCTCGGACTTCTCGTTGGGCGGAACGGGGCTTGAAAGCGCATCAACATCCGGACTACCAAGGTTTGTTTGGTATTGTCCAAGGGGCCGGTTTTAAAGACTTACGTGAACAGAGTGCTAAGGACTTAGTTGCCATGGACTTTCCTGGCTATTCCATCGGCGGTTTGTCGGTTGGGGAATCCAAGGCTGAAATGAACCATGTCTTAGATTTCACGACACCGCTCTTACCGGAGAACAAACCGCGTTACTTAATGGGAGTCGGTTCAGCCGATGCCTTGATTGACGGGGCCATCCGCGGGGTCGACATGTTTGACTGTGTCTTACCAACGCGGATTGCGCGTAATGGGACTTGTATGACGTCGCATGGTCGCTTGGTCGTTAAAAACGCCAAATATGCCCATGATTTCACGCCATTAGATGATAATTGTGATTGCTACACTTGCCGAAATTTCACCCGGGCCTATATTCGGCATTTGATCAAAGCCGACGAAACGTTTGGTTTACGATTGACGAGTTACCATAACTTGTACTTCTTATTGCATTTGATGCAACAAGTGCGGCAAGCAATTATGGACGATAACTTGTTAGAATTCCGCGAGAACTTTTTTGAAATGTACGGGTTTAACAAGAAAAACGCTAAAAATTTCTAGGTGTACTAGTAATTTTTCAGCTAATTTGTTAAAGTTAAAGATAGTCAAACATAGATTAGGAGCGATAGACAATGAATGGTGGTTCAATTACGTCAATTCTGTTCATCGTGGTCATGTTCGCATTTTTATACTTCTTCATGATCCGACCACAGAAAAAACAACAACAACAACATCAACAAATGTTAAGCAAAATTTCGCGTGGCGATAAGGTTACGACGATTGGTCGCTTACACGGGGTCGTTGATGAAGTCAACGAAGCCGACAAAACGGTGACGTTAGACTGTGACGGGATTTTCTTAGTATTCGATTTAAGCGCCATCGCCAAAATCGCACCTAAAGAAAACGCCGCAACAACGGACGACAAAAAAGCTGACGATGACAAACCAGCTGCGGAATCATTTGCAGCTGATAGCGAAACTGATAGTGCGGCTGCCAGTGATGACAGTGCCGCTAGCGCCGCTGATTCTGAAGCAAAATAAGTAACTAACCAAGCGACTGACTCTTCCGAGTTGGCCGCTTTTTTAGTGGTGTCATGCCATGTCAGGCTGCCCAAGATTACGTGAAAAGTGACGACCGGATTACTTTGCGACGAATGTACGTTCGTGTATAATGAACATACTAGCGAAGAGGAGGCCGGGAACATGGCGCAATCAATTACTGCGGCACCCATTAAAGTTGAGACGAGTCGTAAAATCATTCATGTCGACATGGATGCTTTTTATGCGTCGATTGAAGAACGTGAAAACCCGGCCTATAAGACCCAACCGCTCGTCATTGCCCATGACCCACGGCAAACGGGCGGGCGTGGTGTGGTGACCACGGCTAACTATGTGGCCCGCCAATATGGGGTGCATTCCGCGATGCCCGCGGCTAAAGCGCTCGAGCTCTGCCCCAAAGCGGTGTTTAAAACGCCCAACTTTCCGTTATACCGCGAAGTATCGGCCCAGATTCACGATATTTTTCATGAGTATACCGATAAGATTGAACCGATTGCGTTTGATGAAGCTTATTTGGATGTGACCGAAAATAAAGTGAACATGCATAGTGCCGTTGAACTGGCGCACCGCTTACAACGTGAAATCTGGCATAAGACGCACTTAACTTGTTCGACCGGCATTTCATATAATAAATTTATTGCCAAATTGGCATCGGATTATCGGAAACCGGCCGGCGTAACGATTGTGTTACCGCAAGACGCAGAACCTTTCTTATGGCGCGAACCGATTGAAAAGTTTCGTGGTGTCGGTAAAAAAACGGTGCCTAAAATGCACGACTTAGGTATTCAAAACGGTTATGATTTGTATCAACGGACTGAAATGGACTTGATTCAACATTTTGGCAAACTCGGCTATATTTTGTATCGGCGCGTGCGCGGCAGCGATGACCGGCCCGTCGAATATTTACGGGAACGCAAGTCGATTGGTAAAGAGCGAACATTTGGGCCGTTTTTACAAACGCAAACGGAAGTGAACAGTCATTTAAAACAAATTGCGGGGCTCGTGGCCGAAAGTATGCAAAGTCATCAACGCCACGGCAAGACGCTCGTATTGAAGTTACGGTATGGCGACTTTGTCACAATTACAAAGCGGCAAACGTTTAGCGAATTTTTGCCCAATGATGCCGAGACTTTCGACCAATATGCCGAAGAGATTTTTGACGAGGTCGTCGATGACCATTTTGACTCAGGAATTCGGTTATTAGGTATTACGCTGACCGGGTTAGCCCCGTTGGCTTTTGAAAATATAACCTTGCCGTTGTATCCCGACGCTCGCGATTAAATTTGGCGTAACGGCGAAGATTCGGTATACTAGAGTACTGTGGCTGAAGTGGACGCCACGTTAAAATAGGGAAGAGGAAGGATCATTATGACCGTCCAATCAGAAATATTAGCATTAATTAAACAAGCTAAAACCATTATTATTCATCGCCACCAACGTCCTGATCCCGATGCCATCGGGAGTCAACTTGGCATGGCTGAAATTATTAAAACGAGTTTTCCAGACAAAAAAGTTCTCACCCCTGGCAAGCAATATCATGGCTTCGATTGGTTAGGCCAAATGGATACGGTCACTGAAGCGGACTATGAAGATGCTTTAGTGTTAGTGTTAGATACCGCTAATCAACCCCGCGTCGATGGCGAACTTTACAATACTGGTAAGGCGCTCGTTAAAATTGATCATCATCCTAACGACGATGCTTTCGGCGACCCGCAATGGGTAGATGTCGATGCGTCGAGCACGAGTGAATTGGTCTATGAATTTTATGCGGCTTTTAAAGATGAATTGACGTTAGACGCCAATGCCGCACGATTATTGTATGCCGGTATCGTCGGTGATACCGGGCGCTTTTTATATTCCGCAACTAAGCCTAGCACGATGCGCGCTGCGGCCGCGTTGATGGAAGCGGGGGCCGACGCAACCGAAGTTAACCGGATTGAAGATACGATTACGTTACCCGTCGCGCGGTTATCGGCGTACGTTTACGAACATTTAACACAACTAGACTCGGGCGCTGCCTACGTTATTTTAACTAACGACATCATGGATTCCTTTGAAATCGGCGATGCTAGCACTGCTGGGGTTGTACCGTTACCCGGTCGGATTGATACCGTCAAATGTTGGGCCATCTTTGTCCAACAAAAAGAAGGTGACTTCCGGATTCGGTTACGGTCTAAAGGTCCGGCGATTAATGAATTAGCGAAATTACATGACGGCGGAGGCCATCCCATGGCTTCTGGCGCCAAAGCCCAAGACCAACAAGAAATTGAAACAGTTGTCCGTCAACTCGATGAAGTTGCACGGCAGGATAAGAAAGAGGTTTAAATATGACCGCAAGTTTTAACGATTTTCAACTGCAGCCGTTTTTGATGCAAGCATTACAAGAAATCAACTTCCGTAAACCAACGACGGTGCAAGAAAAGTTGATTCCGGTCATCGCAGCCGGCCGCAGTGTGATTGGTCAATCGGCTACTGGTAGTGGGAAGACCCACACCTTCTTATTACCGATGATCAACAAATTAGACGCTGATGAACGCCGTGTGCAAGCGGTAATTACGACGCCGAGTCGGGAATTGGCTTACCAAATTCAAGCCGCGGCTAAGCAATTGATTAGCCACAGCCCCAAAGCCTTACACATCGGTTTGTATGTTGGTGGGACCGACAAGCAAGAACAAATCAATAAGTTGAATCGCCACCAACCTCAATTAATCATTGGGACACCGGGGCGGATTTTAGACTTGATTCGTTCGCAAGCTTTAGATGTGCATACGGCGACCCAACTCGTCGTCGACGAAGCGGACATGACGTTGGACTTAGGGTTCTTAAACGTCGTTGACCAAATTGCCGGGCGAATGCCAGCGGACTTGCAAATGCTCGTGTTCTCCGCGACGATGCCGCAAAAGTTAACGCCATTTTTGAAGAAGTACATGAATAATCCCGTCATGGAAGAAATTCCAGTTGAATCGGTCATCAGTCCAACGATTGACAACTGGCTGATTTCAACGAAGAGTCATGACAAGAATAGTATTATCTACCGGTTATTAACGATTGGTGAACCATACTTAGTTTTGATTTTCGCCAATACGAAGGAACGGGTCCAAGAATTAACGCACTATTTACGCCAACAAGGCTTAACGGTTGCAATGATTCATGGGGACATCCAACCGCGTGAACGGAAACGGGTCATGCGTGATGTCCAAAACTTGAAGTATCAATTCGTCGTCGCCACCGACTTAGCGGCCCGGGGAATCGATATCCAAGGCGTTTCGCACGTCATCAACGATGATATTCCAAACGACTTAGAGTTCTTCATTCACCGCGTCGGCCGGACGGGTCGTAACGGGATGGCCGGGACTGCCATTACGCTTTACAGTCCAGGTGAAGAAGACAAAGTCAGTGAAGTCGAAGCATTAGGCGTGAAGTTCAAGCCGAAAGCTATCCGTGACGGTGAAATTGTCGATTCCTACGACCGGAACCGCCGGGTCAAACGGGGACCAAAGCAAGAAAAATTAGACCCAACCTTGATTGGGTACGTTAAGAAGTCAAAGAAAAAAATCAAGCCGGGCTACAAGCGCCGTATTCGGACTAAGATTGCGGACAAAGCCCGCATGGATCGCCGTATCGAACAACGTGCCGCTGCCCGTAAAGAACGTAAGGATCGTAAGTCACGTTAAACTTTTCGTGATTGCTTGACCAGTTAAGAGTCATATCGCGTGATGCTCATGAGGGCTAAGGCGGTATGACTTTTTTAGTACTAACTATTCCAGCTGATATGTGTAAGGCAACGTGTTGGCATCATTCAGATTTAAACGTGACCAGCTACGACTTATTTCAAATAATCAAGTTAATGAGCATTGAAAAACTGTTGAGCCGGGCGCTACTAGGTGATGCGCCGTGTCGCAAACCTAGCACAGTGGGCTTGTGTGCTGGGTTTGGGGCCGACTTTTAAGACCGGCAGCGGGGTATGGACGGGCTTAAAAGCGCCCTTGGGACCGACTTCTGGCCCAAGGTCTGCCCCATGGCGCCGTCACCTAGTAGCGCCCGGCGGCTAGCCGAAACAGTTGACAAGCCCGGTTAAATTTTCTATACTTTGCAGAGTAAGGACATATTATCGAGCCATGTCGGTTTAGAAACGCTTTGGTCGCTGGAAAAAGTGCGGTGTCTCGATAATGCTACCGAATGAAGCAATGACTAGCTAACTAGTCCGTCTCTCTGCGTTAAAGAGCTTAAGAGGTAAACGAACACATCGTTGCAAGCAAAGTGGTACCGCGTTAACAGCGTCTTTGCTAGCAACGGTGTTTTTTTGCCTAAAAATGGATAAATAGAGGAAGGGTGCCAAGTTTAATGAAAAAATTAAGCAGTAGTGAAATTCGGCAAATGTATTTAGACTTTTTCCACGAAAAAGGTCATACCATCGTGCCGAGTGCGTCGTTAGTTCCCCAAGATGACTCAACGTTATTATGGATTAACTCTGGGGTTGCCACGATGAAGAAGTATTTTGATGGCTCAGTCGTTCCAGATAATCCGCGCATGACGAGTTCACAAAAATCCATCCGGACCAACGATATTGAAAATGTTGGGCGGACCGCTCGGCATCATACGTTGTTTGAAATGCTGGGGAACTTCTCAGTTGGTGATTACTTCAAAAAAGAAGCGATTGCGTGGGCTTGGGAACTTTTGACCTCACCAAAATGGTTTGGTTGGGACCCTGAAAAGTTATACATGACGGTCTATCCAAAAGATACCGATGCGGCTAAATTCTGGGAAGCAACCGGCGTGGCTCCTGATCATATTGTTAAAGTTGAAGACAACTTCTGGGATATTGGTCAAGGCCCATCCGGCCCTGATTCAGAAATTTTCTACGATCGTGGTGAAGCTTTCAATAATTTAGCGGAAGACGATCCTGAAAATTATCCGGGTGGCGAAAATGAACGTTATTTGGAAGTTTGGAACATTGTGTTCTCACAATTTAACCATACCCCTGAAAATACGTACGAACCACTTCCTCGTAAAAACATTGATACGGGGATGGGCTTAGAACGGGTCGTTTCGATTTTCCAAAACGCCCCAACCAACTTTGAAACCGACTTGTTCTTGCCAATCATTCGCAAGACGGAAGCCCTCAGCGAAACTGGTAAAAAATATGGTGACAATGCCCAAGACGACGTGTCGTTTAAAGTCATTGCCGACCATGCCCGGGCGATTACATTTGCCATTTCTGATGGCGCCTTACCTTCGAATGAAGGGCGGGGCTACGTCATCCGGCGTTTAATTCGGCGGGCGATTGTCCATGGTCAAAAGCTCGGTTTGAACCAAGCCTTCTTAGACCAATTAGTCCCAATCGTTGGTGAAATCATGCAATCTCATTATCCAGATGTGTTGAAGAATGCCGATTACATTGAAAAAATCGTCAGTTCTGAAGAAAGTCGTTTTAATGAAACTTTGAATGATGGGTTAACCTTATTGAATAACTTGATTGCCGACACTAAGGCGGCTAAGCAAGATACCTTGCCGGGTGTGGATGCGTTCAAGTTATACGATACGTACGGTTTCCCATTTGAATTAACGAAAGAATACGCTAGTGACGAAGGCTTAAAGGTCGACGAAGCCGGCTTTGAAGTTGAAATGAAAGCCCAACGTGACCGGGCCCGCAATGCGCGGAGCAATGCTAAGTCGATGGGTGTGCAACGCGGCTTGTTGATTGACATCAAGACACCGAGCGAATACGTGGGTTACGATGAATTGACTGACGTGCATGGCGACTTAAAAGACATCATTGTTGATGAAAAACTCGTGGATGAAGTCCAAAAAGGCACCGCTGAAATGATCTTCAGCAAAACGCCATTTTACGCTGAAATGGGTGGGCAAGTAGCTGACCGTGGTGTTATTTTAGATGCCGATGGGAATACCGTTGCCAATGTGACGGACGTGCAAAATGCCCCTAACAAACAACATTTGCACACCGTCGAAGTCTTAAAGCCAATGCACAAAGACCAAACTTATACGTTAAACGTTGATTTGGCTTTCCATGCGAAGGTTGAAAAGAACCATACCGCGACCCACTTGTTAGACCAAGCGTTACGTGACGTTTTAGGCGAACACACCCAACAAGCCGGTTCATTAGTGGAACCCGACTACTTGCGGTTTGACTTTACCCACTTTGGTCAAGTCACGGCGGCAGAAATCGCCAAAGTCGAACAAATCGTCAACGATAAGATTTGGGCCGCCTTACCCGTTTCAGCCATCCAAACGGACCAAGAAACCGGTCATAAGATGGGCGCCATCGCCGTCTTTACGCAAAAATATGGCAAAATCGTCCGAGTCGTTTCCATTGGCGACTACTCGATTGAATTTGATGGTGGGACCCACGTTAACAACAGTAGTGAACTCGGCTTATTCAAGATTGTTTCTGAATCCGGGGTTGGTGCCGGGGTTCGGCGGATTGAAGCCGTTACTTCTAAAGAAGCCTTTGAATTATTGTCACAAGAAGAAGGCTGGTTGAAGACGATTGCGGCGCAAGTTAAAGCGCCACAATTGAAAGATACCACTGACCGGGTCAGCCAACTCCAAGCTGACTTGAAGGCCGAACAACAAAAGACCGCCGCCCTTGAAAGCAAGTTAGCGAAGCAACAAGCGGGCGCCATCTTCGAACAAGTCGATGACGTTAACGGGACGACTTTGATTGCCCAACAAGTGCAAGTTTCTGGAATGGACCAATTACGGCAAATGAGCGATACTTGGCAAGCTAAGCACTATTCCGATGTCTTAGTCTTAGGGACGGTCATCGGCGAAAAAGTTAACTTATTAGTCGCCGTTAGTGACGACAAAGTTAAAGCTGGCCTCAAAGCGGGCGACTTGATCAAAGCCATTGCACCTAAAGTTGGTGGCGGTGGTGGCGGTCGGCCAAACTTAGCCCAAGCCGGTGGGAAGAAGCCGGAAGGGTTGCCAGCAGCCTTGAAAGCCGCCCATGAATGGCTGAATGAACAGTAAGCTATTTTATTACGAATGTGTTACATCAAAGTTGATTGATTGTACTTCATATAAGCATTTAGTAAAATAGACTAGAAGCGGAAACTAGCGGGAGGTGCTTTATATGAGTTCATTAGACAAAACAATGTACTTTGACTTCGATAATGACAACGTTAAGGATGTCCATGACACGTTAACGACAGTTTATGAAGCGTTACAAGAAAAGGGCTATAACCCGATTAATCAAATCGTTGGTTATTTGCTATCCGGTGATCCGGCGTATATCCCGCGTTTAAAGGATGCTCGTAATTTGATCCGGAAGCACCAACGCGATGAAATTATCGAAGAACTTGTCAAGTCGTATTTGAAGGCAGATAAGGATGTCAATGCATGAAGTTAATGGGGTTAGATGTTGGTTCACGAACCGTGGGCGTTGCCGTTAGCGATGTTTTTGGCTGGACAGCACAAGGCGTCGAAATTGTTCGCATCAATGAAGATGAAGAACAATTCGGCATTGACCGGATTGCTGAACTAGTGAAAGAACATGACGCGGGCGGATTTGTACTCGGCTTGCCGAAGAATATGAATAACACGCTCGGACCGCGGGCAGAAGCCGCCCAACATTATGGTGAGCTACTAACGGAGCGGTTCCATTTACCCGTTGACTTTGAAGACGAGCGCTTAACAACTGTTGAAGCTGAACGCATGCTCGTGGAAGAAGCCAACACATCGCGTAAAAAACGCAAAAAGGTGATTGACAAGTTAGCGGCAAGCCTGATCTTGCAAAACTACTTGGATCGCCATGGCAAACTCACACAAGAATAGCGAGGAACTAGCATGAGCCAAAACCAAAATAGTCAAGACAACCAAGTCATCACCTTAGTCGATGACGAGGGTAATGAAACGTTATTTAATATCTTATTCACGTTCGACTCAGAAGACTTCGGTCACTCATACATCTTATTGTATCCGGCCGACGCCGCTGCCGACGAAGAAGTCGATATTCAAGCTTATATCTTCAACCCAGACGATGAAGATAACGGCGAATTAAAGCCAATTGAATCCGATGAAGAATGGGATATGGTTGAAGAAGTGTTAAACACTTTCTTAGCCGACGATGGCGGGATGCAATAGGCAACCTAGTCACACTAAAACGCACGCACATCAGCGATGATGGCGTGCGTTTTTCTTTTGATTAATAAAATAACTTTAAGGATAGCTGGCATTGCCGCTGTCGGCTGACCGTAATTCCAGCCGCCATGGGGACCGGGCCAAGCCTGAGAAGCGGTCTTGGCCCTCGCTTTTGAGCCTGAAAAGAGAGTCTCAAAAGACGTCCGTGGTGTAAACCGGATACAGCCCAATCCCGTTAACACACCCGCATGGCGGCTTCCATTACGGTCAGCCGGCAGCTAGATTGTTTTTTATAATAATGATCCACGCTAATTGGATTTTGTGGTTGGGAGGATGCATGTTGAACGTTTTTTTCATGGGCGTTTGGGAATGACGTTAGTGGGTAGATTGAGTAAGAATTGCACATAAATATAATAGTGGATTATCTGACTTCAGAAGTTAATCACTAAATTTTGGGGACGAATATCGGTTGAACAATGTCACAATGGAGTGCCGATACACAAACCTTTGTTATATTGTAATCATCATAACCTGAATATTAGAAATAGTGCCGCGAGTTTATTGTTAGCCGGAAGTCAGTGGGCCCGTCGCCGGGTCGACGTTGTTAGCGGGTGTTTTTTGGCCGCTTACAACGTGCGCCGAGTTTGGTGACTTACGGGTTTGGTGAGGCACCAAACCGCCCTTGAGACCGATTTTTGGCTCAAGGTCTGCGCCCCAGCGTCGGGCCCACTGACTGGAGGCGGCAACCCATAAGTCCGCATTGACCCTAAAAGTCGCATAAAGCCCGCAAGCATGCTAAAATGTTAAGTGTTACTGAAAGGGAGCTGGATGTTGATGACTGCAAACAAACGCCGCTTCAAAGCGGAAATTGATGGTCACATTTATACGATCATCGGCACGGCATCTGACCGTCACATGCAAACCGTGACGCGGATGATGAATGAACAAATTAAACAATTAAAAAAATTAGCGCCTGATATGAATGACCAAGAGATTGCAACTTTGATTGCCTTTAATGCGATTTCAGATCAAGTGGATAAACAAGCAGAATTATTGAAGATGCAAACCGATGATGCCCACGAATAACTGCATCATCTTTTTTTTGCAACTTTGCTGATTCAATTTGATCCAAGGAGGGACTCGCTTGAATTCCAAAGTATTGACCACCTTAGAGTACCAACAAGTTAAACAACAATTAACGCCATATTTAGTGTCTGCGGCTGGGCAAAAAGAATTGACCGCCTTGCAACCGATGACGGACGTGGCCGAAGTACAATTAGCGTTAGACGAAACTAATGATGGCGCCGAAGTTTATCGGCTCAAAGGCGGGATTCCAATTGCCCGCTTAGCTGACATTGCGCCCCACATGAAGCGCTTGGCAATTGGCGCCACGCTGAACGGTAGCGAACTCGGGCAAGTCGGGCGCGTCTTGAAAACGACCCGCGCCATTACCCGCTTTTTTGACGACTTATTAGCAGATTCACCAGAAAATGGGATTCGTCATTTATTTGATGAAGTCCAAGAACTTGTGACGTTACCCGATGTGACCAAACGCTTAGCAACGGCCATTGAAGGTGATGGTCATATAACCGACAACGCGTCACCTGAATTAGGCAGTATCCGTAGCCACATTAGTAAGACGGAAGCGGAGATTCGTGCCAAGATGGAACATTATACGCGCGGTAAAGAGTCTAAGTATTTGAGTGATCCGATTATTACGATTAGAAATGACCGTTACGTGATTCCGGTTAAAGCGGAAAATCGCAGTCGGTTTGGTGGGATTGTCCATGACCAAAGTGCCAGTGGGCAAACGTTATTCATCGAACCTGCCGCCGTGATGGCTTTAAATGACCGGTTACGGCAAAATCAAGTGGCGGAAAAACAAGAAGAACAACGTATCTTGGAAGAGCTATCGAATCTGATTGCCCCTTATCAAGATGAAATCTTGCAAAATGCGGCCTTATTGGGTCATTTTGACTTTATTAATGCTAAAGCTCGTTATGCCCATGATATGAAAGCTACGGAACCGACTGTTTCGACCAAAAATGAAGTTTATTTGCGGCAAGCTCGCCATCCATTGATTGACCAAAAGAAAGTCGTGGCAAACGACATTACGTTAGGCACCGATTATCAAGCGATTGTCATTACCGGTCCTAACACTGGTGGGAAAACCATCACGTTGAAGACGTTAGGGTTATTACAATTGATGGGTCAATCAGGGTTATTTATTCCCGCCGATGAAGGCAGTCGGATTGGTATTTATCATGAAATTTTTGCCGATATTGGTGATGAACAATCGATTGAACAAAACTTGAGTACGTTTTCTTCCCATATGGAAAATATCGAAAGTTTCTTGTCACAAATCGATGACCACAGTTTAGTCTTAGTCGATGAACTGGGCGCTGGGACCGACCCGCAAGAAGGGGCGGCCTTAGCCATTGCCATTTTGGATGCGATTGGCGCGCACGGCACGCAAGTCGTGGCGACGACCCACTATCCGGAATTGAAAGCGTATGGGTTTAACCGGCCAGATACGATTAACGCCAGCATGGAATTTGACGAAGCCACGTTGAAACCAACGTATCGGTTGTTAGTCGGGATTCCTGGGCGCAGTAATGCGTTAGATATCGCACAACGATTAGGCATTCCCCAAAGTATCGTCGATCAAGCGCGGTCATTGACGGATTCTGACAGTCAAGACTTGAATGCGATGATTGCGGACTTAGTGGCGAAACGGAAAGCCGTTGAAGACGCGGAAATTCATTTGAAGGCCGAGGTCGAAGATTCTGATAAGTTGCATAAGCAATTGAAGAGTGAATTCAATGCTTACCAACAACAAAAAGACCAACTGATGGAAGACGCCAAAGTTGAAGCTAACGCAATTGTTGAAAAGAGTAAGACCCAGGCTGATGCGATTATTAATGACTTACGGAAGAAACAATTGATGACTGGCGCCAACGTCAAAGAAAATGAATTGATTGATGCTAAAGGGGCGTTGAACGCCTTAGAGCAACAACCAAAGCTCAAAAAGAATCGGATTTTGCGGCACGAAAAGGCCAAGCAAGATTTCCACCAAGGCGACGACGTTTTAGTGAAATCGTATGGTCAACGCGGTGTCTTAGTCCGGCCGATGGGTAAAAACGCGTGGGAAGTCCAACTCGGTATTTTGAAGATGAAGATCGACAATGCCGATATGGAACGAGCGCAACCGGAAGCCGAACCAAAACGGGCCCGGGCAACCGTGCAAAGCGCCAATATGAGTCACGTGTCACCAAACTTAGACTTGCGTGGGGTCCGCTATGAAGACGCCATGACGCAAGTAGACCGGTATATTGATGCCGCCTTGTTAGCCGGGTATCCTTCCGTCACGATTGTGCATGGTAAAGGGACCGGGGCGTTACGGGAAGGCATTACGGACTACTTGAAGACGAATCGTCAAGTCAAGTCATTCCATTTTGCGGCGCCTAATCATGGTGGTAACGGGGCAACGGAAGTTCAGTTTAAATAGATTGTGAACAAAGCAAATTAGTTGTTTTTTATGGATTAACTGATACACTTACTAATAGTAAATCATATAATTACAAGGAGGCCGATCAACATGGTCGCAGCTACTACTGATAAGACTTTTGCAACGGATACGGCGAACGGGGTTACATTAACTGATTTTTGGGCAACTTGGTGTGGTCCTTGTCGGATGCAATCACCAGTCGTTGAACAACTTGATGGTGAAATGGGCGATAAAGTCACTTTCAACAAGATGGACGTGGACGCTAACCCTGAAACGGCTAGCAGCTTCGGCATCATGAGTATCCCAACTTTATTAGTTAAAAAAGACGGTGAAGTGGTAGATACCTTGGTTGGCTATCATTCAAAAGAACAAATCCAAAAGACTTTGGCACAATATCTATAAGCCTTTTAGTAACGAAGCACGCTGATGAAAGTCGGTGTGCTTTTTTTAATCAATTGATTGCAAACTTAAAGTGTTTTTGGTTTGCTGACACTGTTGACAAAATCCGATTTAGTACAGTTGGCCCAAGTGCCCGTTAACACCGTGCAAGCGGCACTAGCCGGGCATCCCGCAATTAGTCTGACGACGTATCAACAATTGCTAGCCGACCAGTTGCTTACTAAATAAGTTGTCTCCAAAAAAGCGTTTTCTTTTACTATAAGGTAGATTGTAAAATTAATCCGAACGCTGTTCGGACAAAAAAGATCAGCTT
>NZ_AYGX02000051.1 GCF_000498955.2 Lactiplantibacillus fabifermentans DSM 21115
AAGCTGATCTTTTTTGTCCGAACAGCGTTCGGATTAATTTTACAATCTACCATAAGTCAAAAAATCAGCTCACTTTCGCTTGCCCTCGAGGGTTTATCGTATTGATATTAACTAATTAAGCACTGCATTTCAACTAATAAGTGAGGAATTTCAAAATGAAACCATTAATTTTAGTCACTGGCGGTAACGGCTTTTTAGCCCAACATATTATTAACGCACTTTTAACCGCGGACTATCCCGTCCGTGCCACCTTACGCTCATTAGCCAAGGCGCCCCAATTAAAACAAAGTCTAGCCCAAGCCGGCGTCCCACATTTGGACCGGTTGAGTTTTGTCGCTGCTAATTTAACGCAGGATGCTGGCTGGTCAGCTGCCATGGCCGATGTGCAGGCGGTGATGAGTGTGGCTGCGCCAGTGTTTGTCAATGGTGAACGGGTGGCCAGCGCGGTCGTGGCCACGGCCCAGGCCGGGACGGAACGCATCTTACGAGCGGCCACGGCCGCCGGGGTGCAACGGGTGGTTATGACTGGCAATTTAGGTGCAGTCGGCTTTAGTCATTTTGATCAAACGACCCCGGTTACGGAAGCTGACTGGACCGATCCAAATCAGGCCGGACTGTCGTTATATGAAAAGTCCAAACTGTTGGCTGAACAAGCGGCTTGGCAGTTTGTTGCTGACCATCACGATGCGCCGCAATTGGTGACGGTTAATGCCGGGGCAATGTTAGGGCCGAGTTTAGATGGGCACGTGTCGGGGAGCTTTGGGATTATTGACCGTTTGTTGGCCGGGAAACCAACCCCGAAGCTACCGATTAATATTGTTGATGTTCGTGATGTCGCTGCCTTACACGTCCGGGCCTTAGCGAATCCAATTGCTGCTGGTCAACGGTACTTAGCCGTTGCCAGTCAACCGCTGGACATGGCCCAAATGATAACGATTATTCGCCAAGCTCGCCCGGAGTTAGCACCGCAATTGCCTAAGCATTTGATTCCCACTTGGTGCTTGCAGCTGTTGGCCCCGTTCAATTCCGAAGTTCGCGGCGCCGATTTGATGATGCGCATCAATCACGATGTTCGCACGACTAAAGCGCAGCAACAATTAGGCTGGCAACCACAATACACGGCGACCCAGGCGGTGACGGCCGCGTTAGCTAACTTTGAATGAGTTTTAAAAAAATATTGATTCGTACATCATTGCCGCAGTTGGCTGACCGTAATTCCATCGTCCTGGGACCGGTCCAAGCCTGAGAAGCGTCTTGAACCTCGCTTTTGAGCCCACAATTCAGGTCTCAAAAGACGTCCGTGGTGTAAACGAGCAAACGACACTCGTTAACGCCACTTTCAGGACGATTCCATTACAGTCAACCAACTGCTAGTCGTCACTCATTTTCTGAAAATGTTGAATAGGCGGCATGATGGCTACATTTGTTAGAAGCAGTCAGTTTATTCGACGATTAGCCATTAATAACCGGCTTTTAAAAAGAATGAATAAAAGTACTGGTCGCTGTCATTACTACTGACCAACGGCAAAAATAGTCCAATCATTCAAATAGCCTAAATAGCCGCCACCTTTTGGTTGCCGGCTATTTAGGCTATTCGAATAAGAATCACGCTTGAACTTTGTCAGCTGGGAGTGAGCTAATCCGGTTGCCGGACTACGCCAACTTCCTCGCAGGTAACGTTGCCGACTCATGTCCGAACAAGTATATGACCTTATGATTTTTGTTGATAACGATGCATATACACTGGAATCAACCGACTAATCTGATGCGGTAACACGACATATTGCTTTTGGGCTAAGTCATCGGCAATTGCGCTGTGTAAATAGACGGCGCTCAAAATGGCGTTGGTGAAGTCGGGAAATTGGGCGGCAAAGCCACCGACCATGCCGGCCAGCGTGTCACCCATGCCGCCCGTGGCCATCGCCGGCGTACCACCGGGATTGAACCAGACTTGGTCATCGGTGTAGACCGTCGTGTGATGCGCTTTAACGACGGCAATCACGCCTAAGTCTTGTTGGGCCAAGTGATTAGCGGTCGGCGTCTGGTCGGCGATGGTTAAGCCGCTGAGACGTTGCCACTCCATCTGATGCGGCGTAACGACGATTTCGGCGGCCGGAAAGTCAAATGAGCCGCTGGCCATTAAGGTGATGGCGGAACCATCAATCACTAAGCGTTGTTGAGGTTGGACGTTTTGTAAAACGGTCAATAAGATGGCTTGAGCGTCATCGTCAGTCCCTAAACCCGGGCCGATAACGATGACATCCATGTCAGTTAGTAGTTCTGACAAATAGTCGGTATCGTGGTAGTCTAAGACCATTGCTTCGGGTAATTGGGCGTGTAAGCTTGTAAAGTTGCTGGCATCGGTAGCGACGGTCACGAGCCCGGCTCCGCTATAGGTGGCAGCCGTGGCGGCCATGATGATGGCCCCGCCAAAGTGCGGATTGCCGCCAATTAAGAGGATGCGGCCATATGTCCCTTTGTAAGAGTCGGCCGGCCGTTTGATAATCGTTTGATTGACTAATTCGGTGGTAATGGGTTGCATGTGCAGGCCTACTTTCTGAAAGTTTAACTCGAGTATACCATGTTTGTTTGATAGCGGTTGCTTTCGATTATTAACTTGCGCGCAGCTATGATAAAATTAAGGTAACAATAAGTGGGAGGCTACATTTAATGACAATTGATTGGCAAGCAGAAGCAGCTAAACGTCAAGACGACTATTTAGCTGATTTAACAACCATGTTACGAGTACCAAGTTTTCGTGATGACAGCAAGGCAACGGCGGACGCGCCATTAGGTCCCGGCCCCAAAGAAGCCCTAACGACGTTCTTAGCGATTGCGGAACGCGATGGCTTCAAAACTAAAAATATCGACAACTTAGTGGGTTATGCCGAATATGGTGAAGGCGATGAAACCTTAGCCGTGTTAGCGCACGTCGATGAAATGCCTGCTGGGAACGGTTGGGACACTGATCCATTCGAACCAACCATTAAAGATGGTAAGTTATACGCCCGCGGTGCTTCCGACGATAAAGGTCCCGGGATGGCGGCATACTATGGCTTGAAGATGGTCAAAGACCTTGGTTTGAAATTGAACAAAAAAGTTCGTTTTATCGTCGGGACGGACGAAGAAAGCAACTGGACTGGGATGAAACGGTATTTTGAAGTTGAACCAGCGCCAACTTTAGGTTTCTCACCAGATGCCGAATTCCCATTAATTAATGGGGAAAAAGGGAACGTCAGCTTACGCGTGCATTTCAACAATAGTGATACCGGCGCCGACCAACTCATTTCCTTTGATTCTGGTTTACGGGAAAACATGGTCCCACGGGAAGCGGTAGCAATCGTGGCCGCTGCCGATAACGAAAAATTGGCTGCCGATTTCAAGGCTTATTTAGCCGACCAACCTGTGACTGGTGAAGCCACCACTGTTGCTGAAGGCGTCCGCTTAGAAGTTATCGGGAAAGCCGCGCATGGGATGGAACCGAAGAACGGGATTAACGCTGGGACTTACTTGGCAACTTTCTTAAATAACTATGATTTTGCCGGTGATGCAGCCGGGTTCATCGACTTCATCGCTACGAAGTTGCATGATGATTCACGCGTGCATCAATTAGGTTTAGCCTTCACCGATGACGTGATGGGTGACTTGACGATGAACGTTGGTTTATTACATTTCGACCATCAAAATGGTGGCGATTTGACCTTAAACTTCCGTTATCCAAAAGGCATTGAACCGGCCGACTTAACTAACAAGGTTACGCCACAATTACCAGCCGGCGCGACGGTCGAACAAGGGAGCTTCATGGTACCGCATTATGTGGACCCTGAAGACCCAATTGTGAAAGATTTGATGGACGTTTATCGTCGTCAAACTGGTGACACCGACTCACAACCAGAAATTGTCGGTGGCGGGACTTATGGCCGGATGATGAAACGTGGCGTGGCGTTCGGGGCTTTATTCCCACACACAGAAGACACGATGCATCAAGCTAATGAATTCCAACCAGTTGATGACTTGATGGCAGCGATGGCCATTTATGGCGAATCGATTGCCGTTTTAGCAACCGATAAGTAAGTTTTCCAAAGGGGGTTCGCGTTATGCATTTATATCAAAAAGTGCTCGTCGGCATTGATACTTCCGCGCAATCAAAATTAGCTTTGCAAAAAGCCGTGGCGATTGCTAGTGAGAATCAAGCGACTTTAGACATTGTCACGGTAATTAATACCGAAAAGTTTGTTGGAATTACGCAAGGACCAATGGGATTCGGCGCCGCCACCCCACAAATTTTGGATGAATTAACGACTAAATTAAAGGC
Source organism: Lactiplantibacillus fabifermentans DSM 21115 (assembly GCF_000498955.2). Classification (GTDB taxonomy): domain Bacteria; phylum Bacillota; class Bacilli; order Lactobacillales; family Lactobacillaceae; genus Lactiplantibacillus; species Lactiplantibacillus fabifermentans. The sequence goes on from NZ_AYGX02000051.1 coordinate 4,316, forward strand.
CAACTTGGCGACCGCTCGGCAAACGGCGGTGGCCGCGGGCGTACCGGATGTGCAAGTCCACTTGCAGACCGGTAACTCGAAGACGTTGTTGGCGACGACCATGCCCCAACAGCTGGGGACTGATTTAATCGTGGTTGGCGCAACGGGACTGAACGCGGTTAGCCGTTTCTTAATTGGTTCCAATGCGGCTTACGTCATTCGACACGCGCCGTGTGATGTGTTAGTGGTACGGACTGATTTACACAATCAATTAATTGATTTACCTAAACGAATGACGCCGACAGTTTAAAGTTGGCCAGACTCGGGTTAGCAAGTGATTGCTAGCCCGGGTCTTTTTTTTTGTTTTCTGAAAACAGCACGATGCTTACACACTTATTACATAACCCATACGTTATTTTTACATCAACACGACAATTCTGAAACGTTAATCTGGCATTATTTAAGTAGTGATTAATTTGTAAAAATCACGAATAAATTGACACATAAGGGAGTAGGACATATGGGAATTGAATTGAAGGGCATCACTAAGACTTATGACCAACACGAAAAGCCGGTCTTGAGTGAAGTTAATGCTGAAATTCAAGATGGCGAATTGTTTGTCATCGTTGGACCATCAGGTTGTGGAAAAAGTACATTGTTACGAATGATTGCTGGAATCATCCCAATTTCAGATGGCGTCTTGAAAATTAACGGTCAGGTGATGAATGGGGTCTCACCTAAGGACCGGAATTTATCAATGGTATTCCAAAGTTATGCATTATATCCATTTTTAAATGTGGCTGATAATGTGGCTTTTGGATTAAAAGCGCGTAAAATGGCGCCGGCTGAAATTACGAAGCGGGTGGACGATGCGTTAGCAATGGTTAACTTGACCGAATACCGTGACCGTAAGCCGCGGGAACTTTCTGGTGGTCAACGACAACGGGTCGCCTTGGCCCGAGCGATTGCGAGTGATTCTAAGATTTGTTTGATGGACGAACCGTTGTCGAACTTGGATGCGCAATTGCGGGTACGGATGCGTTCAGAAATTCGTGAATTGCAACGGAAATTAGGTTTAACGTTGATTTATGTCACGCATGATCAAACGGAAGCGATGACGATGGCCGACCACGTAATGGTCTTACACGACCAACACGTGCAACAAATCGATTCGCCATTAGGTATTTATAATCATCCCGCCAACCATTTCGTGGCGCAATTCTTCGGGACGCCCCAAATCAACTTACTATCTGCGCGGACAGCTGGTCAAGGGGCCGCGGACGAATTGATTGTTGATGCCGCCTTGCACGTGCATTTAGATGAAGCTTTGAATGCCGGTACATATACGGTAGGCATTCGACCAAATCAAATGGACTTAGTTCCAGTAATGGACAACGGTGGTAATGCGACGGTCATCAATGTGGAAGCTTTAGGAGACCAAACCATTATTGAAGCGATGCTGGATAATGACGTGGAAGTTCGCATCGTTAAGACCGGTCAAGTTAGTGTCGACTTGCAACAACGGATTGAAGTGTCGGCATTAGGCCCGGCCTTCGTTTTTGGTGCTGATGAAGCTTTGATTGCGGAACAAAGGGGGATGCAAGATGATCGACTCGCTGTCACCAACTAAACCAACACCGAAGCAACCACAGGCTGAAGAAAAGCTCACGGCGAAAGTGACCAGCTTTGAACTGAAGAAAAACGATAAGTATTATGCGTGGTTATTTTTGGGACCATCAATTTTATTACTGACAGTTTTCGTCTTCTTTCCAATGATTCGGACGTTTTACTTGAGTCTATTTTTGACCGATACGTTTGGTAATCCGACCGTCTTTGTTGGGTTGAAAAATTACACGACATTGCTGAAATCTGCTTCTTACATGGCCAGCTTGAAGGCCACGGGAACTTACGTGATTGGTGTTTCGGTCTTTACGATTGTGTTCGGGTTGTTGCTAGCGGCCATGGCCAATCAAAAATTACGCGGAATCGGCTTTTTCCGGACCGTGTTTACGGCAACGATGGGCGTTTCCGTCTCGGTTTCGGCGGTTTTCTGGTTGTTCATGTTCAATCCATCAATCGGGATTTTAAATCAAGTGATTAAGAGCTTTGGCGCTAAACCCATCATGTGGTTAACGACGCCAAGCTGGGCGATGGTAGCCGTAATTGCCACGACCGTTTGGATGCACCTCGGATTTACGTTCTTGTTATTCTTTGGCGCATTACAATCGGTACCGAAGAGTTTATACGATGCGGCCGATGTCGCTGGCGCTTCACCACGTTATCAATTTTGGCATATTACGCTACCGATGATCTCACCAACCATGTTTTTTGTGGCGGTAATCACCTTAATTTCTGGATTTAAGAGTTTCGGGTTGATTGATCTGATGACTGCGGGTGGGCCGACGAATGCGACGAACTTGTTAGTTTATCGGGTCTACAAGGATGCCTTTATGAATGGTAATTATGCGCAAGCTAGCACTGAAGCCATTATTTTAGCGATTATTATTGCGATTATTACGTTCATTCAATTCAAGTTATTAGCAAAGCGGGTGAATTACTAATGCAAATGGATACGACCGTGATGAATCAAGCCACGACCAAACGGCGCATTGGCAATTTTTTCAAATATGTTGCGCTGATTATTTTAGCGTTTATCGTTATTTTTCCGTTCGTCCTAGGTTTGTGGACGAGTTTCTTACCATCAATGGATATTGCCAAAGGCTCACTGTGGGGTGGTCATCTGACTTTACATAACTACGTGACCGCCTTTACCCAAACTAAGATCTTGCGCTATTTATTAAATAGTCTCGTGATTTCAACCTTAGTCATGTTTGCGCATTTGTTTTTCTGTTCATTGGGCGCGTATGCGTTTGTTTTCTTAGACTTCAAATACCGCAATTTACTATTCTACATCGTGTTAGGCACGATGATGCTGCCGTTTGAAGCCGAAGTGATTCCAAACTTTACGACGGTTAAAATGTTAGGGTTATTGAATCACTACTCCGTGATGGTGATTCCATTCTTAACGTCGGCCTTTGGAATTTTCATGTTACGCCAAACCTTTAAACAAATTCCGAAAGACTTGAAAGAAGCCGCAGACGTCGATGGGCTGTCGCATTGGCAATTTTATTGGCAAGTGACGTTACCGTACTCTAAGATCAGTCTGTTTACCTTAGCGGCTTATAGTTTCTTAGGGAGTTGGAATCAGTATTTATGGCCAATGTTAACCACGTTTAGCGACCATTTACGACCAGTCCAAGATGGATTACGGCAATTACAGTCGGAAGAAACTTTCAATGATTGGGGCATGGTCCAAGCGAGTGCCGCAATTGTCGTCATCCCAACCTTAATCGTGTTGTTCTTCGGCCAACATTACTTCAAATCTGGATTAAATGAGGGCTCAGTCAAATGAAAAATATCGGGGCATTTTTTAAACGCTACTGGCAAATTTGTACGGGGGTTTTAGTGGTGATTTTAGCCATTGGAATTTTCGGTTATTCTCGTTCGCAAGTGCAAGCCGCTAGTAATGGCCGCACCAAAGTGGTCTTCTGGCACGAAATGAAAGGACCCGGTCAAAAGCAATTGAACGGGTTTATTGATGAATTCAACAAAAAGCAAACGAAGTATGAAGTGGTGCCACAGTTCCAAGGGAGCTATAACGCGGTGATTCAAAAGATCATGAATACTCACGGTACGGCGGCTTCACCAGCGTTATTCCAATCAATGGATATCTCAACGAGTCAGATGTACCACAGTGGCTACACCGTACCCGTACAGAAATTTATTGATAAAGAAAACTACGACATTAGCCAAATTGCGTCAGTGGCGCGGGGGGTGGCTACGCGAAATAATACGTTATTAGCGATGCCATTCAATACGTCGCAAACGACGTTGTATTACAATGCGGGCTTGTTGAAGAAGTACAACATTACGCCACCACCCGTTAACCCAACATATAGTGATATTACGCGGGTTTCCACGCAACTATACGAACGTTCCCATCATCAAGTGAAGGGGATCAGTGTCGAAGCTTATTCTTGGTTGTTTGAACAATTCTTGTCCAATGCCAATGAAGAATTTGCAAATAAACACGATGGCCATACGGGAATCTCAACGAAAGTTAACTTCACCGGGCCAACGGCAATTAAGTCGATGACTTGGGTCCAAGACCGGGTCAAAAACGGCGATTTCATGAACTTTGGCTCCCACAAGAATGAAATGGCAGCCTTCTTATCGAACAAACTTGGTATTTACATGCAAACGTCGGCGGATATGAGTGCGTTAGCTAAGGGGTTAGGCAAGAACTTAGGGGTGACTTATTACCCTCGTCCTGATGGTCAAAAAGCTAACGGTATCTCAGTTGGGGGCGCCTCATTATGGATTGCTAACGATAAGTCGGAAGCCGTTCAACAAGGGGCTTGGGAATTCACGAAGTTCCTTGTTAATGCCAAAAACCAAGCTAAATGGGAAAAAGCTACGGGGTACTTGGCAATTAACCGCGATTCGCAAAAAGAATCCGTGTTACAAAAGAGTTATGCCAAATTACCAATGTTGAAAGTCCCTGGCGACCAATTACGGAGCGCCCAAGCCAACTATACCAACTCGGGTATTTTTGTTGATGGGGTCGTGGCGGCCCGGTCCTTAGTTGAAAATGCCATGCAACAGATTTATGCTGGTAAGGATGTTTATAAATCTTTGAAAGTGGCTGAAGATGCTTATAATAAAACGTTAGCTGCCAACAACTTAGCCAACGGTTGGACAAAGGGAAAGAGTTGAGTTAAATGACAACAAAATCATTAATTTATGGTCATCGCGGGGTGCCGGTGAAATTTCCAGAAAATTCATTGGCCGGCTTTGCGTATGCGATTAGTCAAGGCATTGACGGTTTGGAGTTTGATGTCCATCTGACAAAAGACCAAGTGCCGGTCATCATGCATGATGAAAAAATCAATCGGACCACGGATGGTATGGGCAAAATTGCGGATTATTCCTTAGCTGAATTGCGCACTTTTAGTTTAGCCAACGGGGAACCCGTGCCAACCCTCGCTGAATTTTTAAATTTGGTTAGTGGGGAACCGGTCCATTTGAATTTGGAATTCAAAACGGATAAACAATACTATCAGGGGATTGAACGGATTGTATTACGGATGATCCAGCAAACTGATTTAGTCTATCCGGTCGTGTTCTCATCGTTTAACTTACGTAGCTTGCAACGGGCCTACGCCATTGACGAATCGCAAAAGTATGCGTTTTTATCGTCGGCTCATATCGGTAATCCCGAATGGTTCTGTACGAGTGAACATCTGGAAGGGCTCCATTTGGAACATTACCAACCGATGAGTCGCGTCAGTCAACGCGTCTGGACGGTGGATGATCCGGATGAATTACGACAATTGTTTGACCATCAAGTTAATGCTGTCATTACGAATAATTTTGAATTAGCAACTGATATCCGCGCAGCCATTTAAATATTCGTCAAAAAGGAGGCTGTGACATAAGTCTCTAAATTTAAAGCTGGTGAAGTGAAATCTTCGGATTT
>NZ_AYGX02000052.1:0-11792 GCF_000498955.2 Lactiplantibacillus fabifermentans DSM 21115
TTATGCTGAACAATTTGTCCAAAAATTCGGATTAAATTTGCAATCTACCATATAAGCTATTATTGAGATAAAAGCGATGATTTATTTATCATATTCAGTTTTATTTTCACTAATAACATTATTTTCGTTCGTTGATGCAAACAAAAAACAACACCTCGACACAAATCACCGAGGCGTTGTTTCAATCAATATGGGGGTTGCCACTAGTAAATAGCTGTTGTAACTGTTCCGGCGTTGTCCGTTTCAGCGATAGTGGCGGTAACTCGGTCAACTTGAACCAGGCCATCGCAATCGTTTCACTATTATGGACAAAGTTGCCGGCCGGTGCGGTAGCCGCGAAAATTAATTTATAATATTGAAAAGTTTGTGGAATATCGGGCCGCCGATTCGTGTCATAAATCGCCCGTAATTCCCCGACCGTTACCTTCAAACCAGTTTCTTCTTGTACTTCTTTAGCCACGTTTTCGCGAGCCGACCAACCAACTTCAGCAAAGCCCCCGGGTAAGGCCCACTTTCCATGCCCATCTTCAACGAGCAATACTTGATCATCACGCTTGATAAAGGCGCGCACGTCAACTTTCGGCGTTGGGTATCCGCTTTCATTTTCAAATAATTGTTGGACCGTCTGAATTGGCGCATCGCCAACTTCGGCAAGTTGGGCGGTCGCTAAGTCTTGCAGTTGTTGATAACGTTCTAAGTCGAACTTATCACGACCATACGTCAAGCCAGCACCACTGATAGCTAAAATTCGTTTTAAAAATGCTAATTGCTCCATTACCGGGACCTCCATTTCGTTCATCTCGATTATATAACAATCTCCAACTCAAATTGCGTAAGAATTAGTGAAGGCCCGTGGTTATCCATGATTGTTATTACCAATTGATATAAATCATCACCGCTGAGCTTAATTGTATTAGTCAAAAAAGCAGACCCAACAATTAAGTTGCGTCTGTCCTACCGTGGTTGTAAATGATTTTCAATCGCTAAATATAGCGCATCGTAATCAAGCTGGGCATCATTTAAGGCGGCCACCTTAATCGTCAAATCTGCCAATTCTTCATTCGAATACGTGAGCACCCAGCCGTTTAAGTCAGCTAACATTGCTAGTGCCAACGCTGCGGTACGCTTATTTGCATCTTCAAAACAGTGTAAGTTAATCAATTTGATATAGGTGATACCTAACTTGGCCGGTAAACTCGGATAAGCTTCAGTACCGAAAAAGCGTTGTTTTGGCAAGTTTTCAATTGAATCAAGTCCGGCTGAATTCCGAACGAATGAACGCTCACCTGTTCCAGCTAGTAGCTGCTTGTTCATCGCCTGCAATTGCACGGCATCTAAATAAACCGTCATTATTCATCGCTTTCCTTCAATAATTCTAAGGTTTTAGCATACTTGGTCATACTTCTATCCATCGCGGCTAAGAATTCTGGATCTTGATCACTGCGTTCGCCGCCAGGTTTGAGGATCAAAGCCTGTTGGTCATCCGCCAGCGTAATGGTTACCGGACTTCCGGCTGCTAAACCAACTGCTGCCAAAATTTCATCTGAAATCTGAATGCCCAAACCGCCATCAGCTGTTGTTTGGATAATGGTTGTTTCATGCTTCATTTTATTCACCTCAATTTGTCCATAGCATAGCATGCCTCACACGCACCAGCAATTAATTACCTCGGCCAAAAATGCACTGCCCAGACAACGCAATATTTTAAATTACCTCTAGTAATATTCAATATTTATCGGCTTGAACTGCCCACCAAAATGGCCGAATTAATATTATTGTATAGCTCAACAATAAACCACCATTAATTAAAAAGATGATACCCCCGGTGCTTGAATATTGAAAAATCATTGTAAAGAACAAAGTCCCCACTGGCATAATCGAAGTATTGACCGTTGTTAGGGTTGCCAGTACCCGTCCCAAATTGTGCGTTGGCACTGTTTTTTGCAAATAGACTTGTACAATAATATTCAGCCAGACCAATATGAACGCAATGAACCCCATGACTAAACTACCGCTGACCATCAGTTGAACGGCTGTCAAATGCAACACTAGCATACTGCCAAGCCCCGCAATCAACCATGTTAGTATAATTAGCGGCACCATTAAGTGCCAAAAGAAGTGTCGCCGGTCAAGGGCTGGTAAGAAGCTCATGATTAAACTGCCTAATAACATGCCCACTGCGCCACCGGTCTCAAATATGCCAAGCATCGCATTACCCGTGTGCAACTCGTCTTTCAAAACATACGGTACGCCAATGGTCACAGCGGTATAAAAGAAATTCAATACCAGACCCATCATAATCGTCATCTTAATAACTGATCGTGATTGCATATAAATCAATCCGGCTTTAAAAGTGGTCCATTGTGAATTTAGCGTCTGCCGGTGATTGGTTGGTGCAACCGCCATATTTTCGTAAAAATGCATGGATAACATAATCAAGAATGACAATATTGTGGTAACAATTTCTAGCCAAATAAATCCGTTAAAACCGACTAGACTATAAAAGCCAACGCCCAAGGTCGGTGAAAGAATGGCCGCAATCGAAATCGCCGTTTGCGTTAATGAACTCAGCTGTTGAACCTTGTCCTGATTGACTAGTTCATGAATTGCGGCCGAAAAACAAGTATCATTCAAATTAGTGGAAACCGCATCAACGATCAAAAATAACACGATTGGCAACAGCTTCATTTGCGCAGAAAACAGGTTAATCGTGCTTGCGAAGATAATTAAGGCCGTTATCCTGACCAGCAAGCTACCAATCAAGATTGGCCGGTGACGTTGGGTATCTACCAGATTGCCAATTGGGATTAGAAAAATTAACCCAGTAATCGGGGCAACCAACATATTGATGCCAAAACTGAGCACTGAACGTGTTTGGTCGAGTAACATTAGCCCGAGACCGAATGTAAACATCTTGCCACTGAGGGAGCTGATTAAATTACTTGTAAACGACTTTGCAATCTGAGTATTTGATTGTCGATTGGTAATATTACGCTGACAGTTTGTATTCATGACACACTTCCAATCAAATTTGTGAACATCATGTATTAACTATAAGCTTTCGAAACCATCGTGCCTGCTGCGAGTGATTGTTACTTAAATAACCGTTGAATCTCGCTTACTAGGTAAAAAGGAAAAACTAATAATATATTTTTTCTTAATTTAAATCGGGAACTATAACCCCAATTACAATTTGGTGAAACGTACTTTAAATAACTTGTTAGTATGCAACTAGCCTTGCCGATTTAAATAAAATCAGCAAGGCTAGTTTACTCGTTCATATCGGTTTCCAAATTGCAAATTGAATCACCAAAGTAATAACAACTATCGGTATCAGAATATGAGTAATCATTCTTAAGCTCATTCAAGGCTGACACACAATCTGAACATATTTACTGCGAAGGTCACTAAGTCGCTTCGCTTTATTAATTTGGCTATTTAGGAGTCGAAATCACCAAAAAACGGACAATGGTAACGATCACCGTCAAGAACTGCAGTCCCAAATCCACGCGATTCAACCACTGTGTATCCCACGTATCTTCAAACACACTAAAATGGAGCATCGCTAAAATCAGCGCCGCCAGTGCCAGAAAGACCGCCACAATTTCATTGCCATTAATAACTGCGGCTATTAATACAACTAACGTCATTACGGCCACCGCGACCTTGCTAACCGTTATCGGGTAATAGATTCGTTTCATGGATAATGCCCCCCGCATATAATTTTTTTTACGCCTACTTTATACACGGTTTCGACTAGAACTACCACCATTCAAATTTGTTAGTTAACCGTTGCTAAAAAAAGACGTGATTGTCGGTTCGTACCAACAATCACGTCTTAATACCTTTTACGCTTTATATTTAAAGTTCAACCACCAAATGATGAGCGCTAACACACAAATACCGACGACCGTTAACAAATCAGTTGGATAAATCCGTACGGCTAAAGTGATACTCACCACCACCGAAACGGCGGCCACGCCATTGGTAATTTTATTGAAAGTGGGAAAATCTAACCACAAGTTCACTAGTTCAACCAGCAGCAATAGCGCCATTAAACCCGCAGGCCACTCATTGCCCGGCTGAAAATTAACCGCCAAGGAATCTACAGCGATATTGAGCAAGTATTCAAACCCCACATACAACGCAATCATTGAGCCCACGAACCGCAACATGATTCGATATTGACGCATGCCAACACCCCCTGCATCCATTTTAAACCGTTAGTCAAAAAAGCCCAGGAACTAGTCCCAGGCCATTTGACACATTTTGTTTATTCCAAGAAATCTTTCAATTGTTTACTACGTGATGGGTGGCGTAACTTCCGCAACGCCTTAGCTTCGATTTGACGAATCCGTTCACGCGTAACACCGAAGACTTTCCCGACTTCTTCCAAAGTCCGGGTCCGACCATCGTCTAAACCGAAACGTAAACGTAAGACGTTTTCTTCCCGGTCCGTCAACGTGTCTAGGACACCTTCCAATTGTTCTTTCAACAATTCATAAGCGGCCGCATCGGCAGGTGACGTCGCATCTTGGTCTTCAATGAAGTCACCCAAATGCGAGTCATCTTCTTCACCAATTGGGGTTTCCAATGAAACGGGTTCTTGCGCAATCTTCAAGATTTCGCGAACCTTTTCCGTTGGCATATCCATTTCAGCCCCAATTTCTTCTGGCGTAGGTTCGCGCCCTAAGTCTTGTAGCAATTGACGTTGAATCCGGATCAACTTGTTAATGGTTTCAACCATGTGAACGGGAATCCGAATCGTCCGCGCTTGGTCCGCAATAGCCCGCGTAATCGCTTGACGAATCCACCAAGTTGCGTAAGTTGAGAATTTGAACCCTTTACGGTAATCAAACTTTTCAACGGCCTTCATCAAGCCCATGTTACCTTCTTGAATCAAGTCTAGGAATTGCATCCCACGACCAACGTAACGCTTCGCAATGGAAACCACTAACCGCAAGTTGGCTTCGGCTAATTCTTGCTTAGCCGTTTCGTCACCTTGTTCAATCCGTAAGGCTAAGGCAACTTCTTCGTCGGCCGTTAACAAGTCCACGCGACCGATTTCCTTCAAGTACATCCGTACGGGGTCATTGATCTTGATTCCCGAAGCGGAACCGGCGTCAGTCAATTCTTTCTTGCTGACCTTTTTAACACTCTTAACGGCCCGGGCATCTGGTTCGCCCTTTTCGTCAACGACACTAATCCCAGCGTCTTCAACTTTTTGTAACAACTTATCGATGCCGCTAGCATCTAATTTGTATGGTGCGGCGAGTTTGTCAGACAATTCGTCATACTTGATGCTACCAGTCTTTTTGTAATCCTTGATTAATGCTTTAACGGCTTTGTCATATGCCGTGGTTGCTTTTGCTTTTGCCATAAAGTCGTAGCCTCCTATAAGTTGTCAGCTTGTTTAACTTGCTGTTGTTGACGATATAATTCAATTAATTCCAAAGTTAATTTTGACACGAGCTCGCGGTTACCCATTTGTTTGGCCGCGTTGAGCTCGGTTTTTTTATCACTAATTTTATCGGCGACGGGTTGCTGATTCATGATGACATTCACCAAATCAGCAATTTCTTCGCTGGATGTTTCCGACGCAATATCCATGAATTCTAAGCTCGTGACGACCGGTTTTAAGGCCTGATCAGTCATAAAATCCGTAAAGTTCGCTAAATCAAAACGATTATGCGTCTTGAAATAAGCTTCGGCAAACACCAACACTTGTTGGTACTTGTCATGAATAAAGTGAAAGCCCCCGACCGCCATGACCCGTAGCCAGACATCGTGGTCATGCAACAAGCGGTATAACAATAACCGCTCGGCGCGTTCCACACGACTAATCGGACCATCAGTTTCGGGCATCGCCGTGACCGATGGTGGTGGCGGCGTCATTGGCGGTGGCGCTTGATCGACCACCGGCGCGTTTTGCGTGTGATGGACCGATTTTTGACCCACTAACGACCGCAATTGTTCCCGCAAGTCATCTTTATTCAATCCAAATTCTTGGACTAACTGATTCAAATATAAATCTTGCTCCACGCTCGACGATAACTGGGTGAGTTGCTGTAAGACTGCATCCAAATACGTTAATTGGTCTTGCGTATTTTGCAAATTCAAATCATGCCGCAAATATTGCATCTCAAAGGCGGTCGGCGTTTGCTTACCGTCTTCAAAGACTTGTTGGAACTTGGTGGCGTCGTTGGCACGTAAATACTCGTCCGGGTCCATCCCGTCCGGCATTTGTACGACCCCAAGTTTCAGGCGACTCTGATCACCCAATAGCTTCAGTGCGCGGTCGGTCGCTTTTTGCCCTGGCATATCACTATCATAACAAATATAAAGTTGGTCGGTCACCCGTTCCAACATATAGATTTGCTCGTTCGTTAAACTGGTCCCCATTGAGGCGACCCCGTTTTGAATACCCGCGCGATACGCCGCAATGACATCCATAAAGCCTTCGAATAAGACGACCGATTTATGTTGGCGAATAGCGCCCCGTGCTAAGTCAAAGTTGAAGAGCACCGACCGTTTATTAAACAGTTTCGTTTCCGGACTGTTTAAATATTTCGGTTCATCCGGGGATTTTTTCAGGATACGCCCTGAAAAAGCAATCACCCGACCGCTCGCGTCTTTAATCGGAAAAAGGACCCGGTCAACGAACCGATCCCGTAATTCGCCGGCTTGATTTTCAATAAACAACCCCGACTGCCGCAATAACTGGTAGTCAACGTTGTGTTCTTTAAAAAAGTCGAGTAACAACTGATTGGCAGGCGCATAACCGATGCCAAAAGTGGCAATCGTGTCATCATCGAGCCCGCGCTGATGCAAATAATCCAACGCCGGTTCACCGAGTTCGGTGTTAACTAAAATGTGTTGATACATCTTGGCACTGTCGGCGTATAACGTTAATAAGTCGGCCTGTTGCTGGTCTTTGGGTGCGGCGGGTTGCGCGGAAGCTTGATAGCTTGCTGGCAACTCGATATGCCCAAAATCAGCAACTTTGACGACCGCTTCCGGAAACGATAAATTTTCCAAATCCATGATAAATGAGAACACGTTGCCCCCACGTCCACAGCTGAAACAATGAAAAATTTGCTTTTGTTCATTAACCGAAAATGACGGTGTCCGTTCTTCGTGGAATGGACATAACCCAAACAGGTTCTTACCAGCTTTTTTCAGCTGGACATACTGACCAATAAAGTCAGCGATATTCACGCCGGAGCGGATTTCATCAACTTTTTCTTCAGGAATCCGATTGGCCAAGCCTGCCACCCCATTTCTACTAACTGACTGACAAATCAACCAGAACCTTCACAGCATTTAAAAGCCGCATCACCAAAACTGAGATGCGACTATTAACGTGCGAATTTCTACAGAATATATAATATCACAAGGTTGACAGCTATGCAATAATAAGCCTTGTTTATTAGACATTTTTGTCAAGTTTGTCATGATTATTAATTTTATTGGGTTTAGACGGGAAAAATACCGTTACTATTTATGCTATTTCGCCAAAGATGGCCATGATAACCTACCAAGGAAATCGTAATTATCCCCGCATAGGAATGATTGCAATATACATTTTGCAATTATTAACACACCTCATTCATCAAAAAATTGCCATGCTAGTATCAGCGCAATATACGTGATACAACCACCTTATACCTAACCGCAATAATGATTAGAATTGCAATTTAGCGGGCGGTGGTCAGTAACGGAAGCTGCCGTGCAGGTGCTGTTAGTCAGTGTATTTGGCTGGCTTACAGCACGGACGTCTTTTGAGACTTGGGTTTCAGGCTCAAAAGCGAGGCCCCAGACCGCCCTTTGGCTGGCGCCGGTCCACACAGCGGCTGAAGTTACTGGCCACCGCCCGCGACAACCAACACCCCAACTCAAAAAAGGAACCGAATTCCACAAAACAGAATTCGGTTCCTAGTATTATACGCGCTAAATGATTATTTAACGATTAATTGGTTCAAGTCACCCATGACGTTAACCATTTGAGCAATCATCAATAATTGCTTAATGTGATTGTCACGAACTTTTTCGTCTTTGCTCATAACCATTGTTTGTTCGAAGTAGTCCGCAATCAATGGCCGTAAAGCAGCTAACTTCTTGAAGCGGCTTTCCATATCCATATCTGGCGTTACTTGCGTCTTCAACTTTTCAACGGCCGTATATAAGGCTTGTTCGGCATCATTTTCGAATAAACTTGGGTCAACCGTTAAGTCTTCAATTTGTAAGTCCGCTTTCGCCGTAATCCGTAATAAACGGGTGAAAGCTTCAACGGTGTTCTTGAATTCAGGATCATCTTGATGGGCGTTCAAGACGTCCGCCGCTTTGAACATTTCGGCGATATCTTGACGACTCCCTTTAACGACCGTATCAACGATATCGTAACGCAATTTACGGTTGTTGAACCATTGCTTAACCCGGTCAGTCAAGAAGTCCGCGACTGGTTGGCTTTGACCAGCAAAGTTCAAATCGAAAGTGGCATCGTGACGTTCCAATTCAAGTTGAATTTCTTTTTCAAACTTGCGAATTGGGAAGTCCCAGCCTTGAGCCCGCACAATCCGCACGATTCCAAAGGCTTGCCGACGTAAAGCAAACGGATCATTAGACCCACTTGGTGTTAATCCAACGGCAAAGAAACTCATAATGGAATCAATCTTGTCAGCGACCGCTAAAACGGCACCAACCTTTGATTTTGGTAAGTCACCATCGGCACTAATTGGCATGTAGTGTTCCCGAATGGCTTGACCGACTGCCGGATCTTCACCCTTCAAGACAGCATACTTATCACCCATGACCCCTTGAAGTTCTGGGAATTCGCCGACCATGCCGGTAACTAAGTCAAACTTGTAGATTTGCGCAGCGCGGTGCAATTGGTTTTGTTCCGCTTCACTCAAACCGAATTGTTTAGCTAAGAAACCACTGATGTACATGACCCGTTGCATCTTTTCGTACATCGTCCCAATCTTATCATGGAAGCTAACCTTCTTTAAGCGTTCCACATATTCTTGGATGGAATGTTCTTGGTCTTCATGATAGAAGAAGGCCGCATCTTCCAAACGCGCGGTTAAAACTTTTTGGTTCCCTAACGCGACGTTTTGCAAATGTTCCGTGTTCCCGTTCCGCACTGACACAAAGTGTGGTAACAAGTTGTCTTGAGCATCGGTCACGTAGAAGAACCGTTGGTGGTCACGCATTGACGTAATCAGGACTTCATCTGGAATCGTCAAATACTTCGTGTCGAAGTTCCCCGCAAAGGCCGTTGGGAATTCAACCAAGTTGTTAACTTCTTCCAATAAGTCTTCGTTAACCTTGATGGTCCAGTCATTTTCCTTAGCTAAGGCGTCGATTTGGTCACGGATGGTTTGCTTCCGCTTATCCGCATCAGCGACCACGAATTCTTTAGCTAAATCAGCTTCATAGTCGCCGGCGTTTTTGATTTCAACGTCGTGACCTAAGAAACGATGGCCCCGACTTACCCGACCAGCATCCACATCGAGGATGTTGATGGGAACAATTTCATCATCTAATAGTGATACCAGCCACCGAATTGGGCGAATGTATTTGAAGCTAAACGTGGACCATTTCATCATGGTTGGGAAGTTCATCTTCGTAATCACATCTTTAACGCCGGCTAAAACTTCACTAGCGGCTTTCCCGGCCGTAAAGGTTTGGACAAAGACATACGGGGTGCCTTTGATTTCTTTAAAGACGATATCGTCCGTTGAAGCGCCTTGGCCTTTAGAAAAACCAATTGCGGCTTTCGTCCAGTTGCCATCCGCATCCAACGCAATTTTCTTGGCCGGACCACGGACTTCTTTCTTAACGTCAGCTTGTTTGTCATCTAAACCTTCGATTTGGATGGCTAAGCGCCGCGGCGTCGAGAACATGTTGATATTTTCAAAGTTTAAGCGTTCTTCCTTTAAAAACTTCACCATGCGTTCTTTTAATTGCATCACGCTCGGAGTGACGACGTGGGCGGGCATTTCTTCTAACCCAATTTCTAACAAATAAGTTTTAGTCATTATTCAGCGTCCTCCTTTGCGTGTTTTAATAATGGGAAGCCCCGTTTTTCACGTTGCGCCACAAATTCCTTGGCAATCGACTTGGCCATGTTCCGAATCCGGTCTAAGTAGCCGGCCCGCTCGGTAACGGAAACCATGCCGCGCGCATCCATCAAGTTGAAGGTGTGGCTACATTTCAAGCAGTAATCATAGGCTGGATGAACTAAGCCGTTTTCGATTTGCCGTTTGGCTTCTTTTTCATATTCATCAAATAACATTAATAATAAATCTTCGTTGCTGTCTTCGAAGGCATACTTGGAGTTTTCAAATTCAGGTTCCAAGAAAATGTCACCGTACTTAACGCCGTCGCCCCATTCCAAATCAAAGACGGAGTTCACGTCTTGAATGTATGATGACAACCGTTCCAAACCATAAGTAATTTCAGAAGTGACCGGGTCAACTTCTAAACCACCGACTTGTTGGAAGTAAGTGAATTGGGAGATTTCCATTCCATCTAACCAAACTTCCCAACCAACACCGGCACAACCCATGGATGGGTTTTCCCAGTTATCTTCAACGAAACGAATATCATGTTCTAACGGATTGATACCTAATTTTTGCAGACTTTGTAAGTACAAGTCTTGAATATTTTCTGGTGATGGCTTCATCACAACTTGGAATTGATGATGTTGGTATAACCGGTTGGGGTTTTCACCATAACGACCATCGGCAGGCCGGCGTGATGGTTCCACGTAAGCGGCATTCCATGGTTCGGGTCCAATCGCCCGTAGGAACGTATATGGACTCATCGTCCCGGCCCCTTTTTCGGTATCGTAAGATTGCATTAACATACAACCTTGGTCTGACCAAAATTCTTGCAAGGTCAAAATGATCTCTTGCACTGATAACTTTTTGCTCATGATATTCCTCCCAAAATTTGTGACTGAATGGCGCGATGACAATAAAAATGGGCGGCCCCACAACTAAAAATCGTCCCCTGCCGTTTGCTAAAAACGACATAGGGACGATTGATTTCGCGGTTCCACCCTACTTCTGGGTGACCCCAGCAGCTTGATTACAATTCTAAAAAGCTCCGAAAGCGCCAATCATCAAGCCTGGCTAACCATTTCCCACCACCATGGTCTCACTAAAAACCGGTCAAGATAACTTTCTCTCATCAACACTTAACTATTCAGTTCTTCATCATCATAGCCGACTGTCGGGCTTTTGTCAATATTTGACTAGTTTGAATTGGTGATGTACTTGCCATTGCCGGTGGTCGGGACTTGGTGGCACGCCGTGGGGCAGACCACCTTTCCAACTGGAAGTATGAAGCGTCCGTCAATTAAAAGTTAATAAGTTGGCTATTATTCAAAATGTCGGTGAATGGCCATGAATAAGCTTGTCACTATAGGTTATGTAGAATGACACGACATTGCAAATTTTTTTATCGACAACTCTGCTTTATGATCAACTAACTGAATTTAACTATATCACCGATATAACAATTAATAACGGCTTTCGCAATTACACATTCACCATCTTTGAAAGTTACAAAAAATGGTGCGACTACAAAAAATTGTCGTCACACCATTCTCATTCAAAATTCAATTTAGTTGTGGGTCAGCGGTAATGGAAGCTGCCGTGCCAGTGGCGTTAGCTCGGCATGCTTTTAGCCGAACTTACGGCACCGACATCTTTGAAGATTGGCGGGCTTGGCCGAGCTTCAAAGTGAGGTTCGAGACCGCTTTTTGGCTCGAACCGGTCGCCACG
>NZ_AYGX02000052.1:11827-30697 GCF_000498955.2 Lactiplantibacillus fabifermentans DSM 21115
ACCGCTGACCCACAACGGCAATTCCAACTAGATTCTACTAACTTTGTTTTGAATCGTCGTCATCACGGGGCTTGAGTGGTTGATACCAGCTGCCCATTTGGTCGATGAACCGTTTGGACTTCAGCCGTAAACCGACGGAATTGTTGTAAATTTCGTCTAAAATGTGCCGTAACTGCGTCGTGGTCGTTGGCTTAACTTGCATCGAGTGCACTTTAGATAGATCGAGCACCGAAAACTTGCGTAAGTAAAAGATAGCCGCCTGACTCGCGTGTAACCGATGCGGGTCTAAATGCCAATGTTGTTGGCACAACAAGCCACCGTAACTTTCCGAATAATCAAACGGTAAGTCTTGGCGCCCACAGACCGCGCACCAACGTAACTCCGGTTGCACCCCAAAGACGCCTAACAGCTGAATCTCGATGACGTTGGCAATTAACGCTGGTGCAACATCTTGGTCAATCAACTGTAAAGCACTGGTTAATTGCTGATACCAGCGGCCTAACGGTTGGTTGTCGGGAAACGCCACGTCAATTAAGTTCATCACGTACGTCGCATAGGCGTTTAACCCAATATCTTGACTGATTTGTTCAAAATATTGCACGGTTTTAACGCTATTGATATAGGACAAGCCTTCATCGCGCAAGTCACCGACGTATTCGCCCATCGTAAATGGCAAGAGTTCGGCCGCCATTTTAAAGCCGCGACGTCGGGCCCCGCGAATGTAAAACATTTTTTTACCATATTCTTCAGTCAAAAACTTAATCAGCATGTCGCGTTCACGATAGTCCCGCCGAAAAAGTAAGATACCGTTGAAATTGGTCACCATTTGTCGGGCCATTTACTCACCTGATACTTTTAATAATCGTCTTGGCGATAGCCGTAGCTTGCCAATAAGTTTTCGCGGTCTTTCCAATTTTCTTGGACTTTGACCCATAATTCCAAATAAACTTTGTCACCTAACAACGTTTCGATGTCGCGACGGGCCATCGAACCGATCTTCTTGAGCATACTCCCACCTTTACCGATAATAATGCCTTTTTGGGAAGACCGTTCGATAATAATCGTCGCTTGAATATGAATCTTTTCTTCGTCTTGGCGTTTAATCGAGTCAATCACTACCGCGGTTGAATGCGGCACTTCTTGACGCGTCAATTCTAAAACTTTTTCGCGAATCAATTCGGAAATGATAAACCGTTCCGGATGGTCGGTAATTTGGTCAGAAGGATAATATTGTGGCCCTTCTGGTAATTTCGACTTCAACGTCGTCAATAATTCGTCAACGTTGTTCCCTTCTAAGGCCGAAATTGGAAAAATGTCGGCCCAAGGTAAGGCATCTTTATATTGATCCATAATTTCCAATAAATGGTCAGGATGGATTTGGTCAATCTTGTTGATGATTAAATAAATCGGCTTCTTAACGGCCTTTAAACGTTCGATGATAAAGTTATCACCGGCCCCACGGCGTTGGTCCGCGTTAATCATAAACATGATGGCGTCCACTTCGCCTAAAGTTGACAAGGCGGACTTTACCATGAAGTCCCCCAAACGACTATGGGGCTTATGAATCCCGGGCGTATCGATAAAGACCATTTGCGTGTCTTTAGTCGTATAAATCCCTTGAATCGTGTTCCGTGTCGTTTGCGCTTTATCAGACATAATCGCTACTTTTTGCCCGACGATTCGATTTAATAACGTAGATTTCCCCACGTTAGGCCGGCCAATGATGGAAACGAAGCCGGAATGAAATGCTGGTTGTTCTGCCATTTTATAATTTCCTCTCTAATTTACCGCACCATCAACCAATGCCAAATAATCGGGCCAAATAAGATGACCCCGACTAACACGGCAAAGGCGGCGGAAAATACGACCGCACCAGCGGCAATATCTTTAACTTTTTTTGCTAACGGATGATAATGTGGCCCGGTAATCAAGTCACATATATTTTCAGCAATCGTGTTGTTGATTTCACAAAGCATCACTAAGAAGATGGCCAAACATAGCCATAACCACTGATTGACACTTAAATCACACCACCAGCCAACTAATAACGCCACCGCCCCTAAAACCAAGTGGGTGCGCATATTGCGTTCTTCAATCACCACGGTTTTTAAGCCATTCCAAGCGTGGAGCCACGATTGCCAAAAGCTGTGGTTCTTGCCAACTTGGGGCTTTTGCGGCCTATTTTGCGAGGCCATAAGCATCTAAGATTTGACGTTGCAAGCCAAACATTTCTTTTTCGTCATCCGGTTGTAAATGGTCATAGCCATTCAAATGCAAGAATCCGTGCACGACTAGATAGCCGAGTTCACGTTCACGCGAATGCTTCAAGAAGGCCGCTTGTTCATCAACTTTATCGACTGAAATCATGATATCCCCAAGATTTAACGGCATTTCAGCGGCCATTTCTGGGTCCATCACAATTAAATCATCTTCGTCATCGTCATTCATCGCAAAACTAATCACGTCAGTTGGCCGATCAACGCCACGATATTCTTCGTTAATTTTTTGAATATCATCGTTATTCATTAACGTGACTGAAACTTCGGTGTCATCTTTCAACGCTAACGTTTTGCCTGCTAAGGCGATTAAATCGCGAACTTCTTGTAAATCGGCGTCGCGCGCGCCGTCTTTAGTTTGATCGTATAATTCTAAATCCATGAGTGCCTCCGTTTAACGTTGTTCGCCAGCATCATAGGCCGTAATAATCTTGGCCACGACTGGATTACGAACCACGTCATCGGCCGTAAATTTAACAAACGTAATGTTACTAATATCTTGTAAAATATGTTCGGCTTGAATCAACCCACTCGTCGTATTGCGGGGCAAGTCAATTTGGGAAATATCGCCGTTAACAATCATCTTGGACCCAAAACCTAACCGTGTTAAGAACATCTTCATCTGCATGTTCGTGGTATTTTGGGCTTCATCTAAAATGACAAAGGCATGGTCCAACGTCCGCCCACGCATATAGGCCAACGGTGCAATTTCAATTACCCCGCGGTCCATCAAGCGTTGCGTATGTTCGGCACCATAAATATCATATAAAGCATCGTAAATTGGCCGCAAATATGGGTCAACTTTTTCTTTTAAATCCCCGGGTAAGAAGCCTAAGCTTTCACCGGCTTCAACGGCTGGTCGCGTCAAGATTAATTTTTCCACGTCGCCGCGTTTCAAGGCGGCAATCGCCATCACGACCGCTAGATAAGTCTTCCCAGTCCCCGCCGGTCCAATTCCGAACGTAATATCACTTTTATCAACGGCTTGCACATACTGCCGTTGGCCAAAGTTCTTGACCCGAATGGGACGACCCCGATTATCTTTAATCAAGGTCTCCGCATATAAGTCTTTAAAATAATCCAACGTCCCGCGATTGACCATTTTGATGGCGCTAATCACGTCGGGGGCTCCGATTTGGATGCCTTGCTTGATTAAACTAGTTAAATTATCTAAGACAGCTTGGGTTTTATGAACGGCTTCTTCGTCATCACCGCTGATGGTCATCTGATCACCAAACACATGCAAATTCACGTGTAGGCCATCTTCTAGCAATGCTAGATGTTGGTCTTCTGGTCCCAATAAAGCGACTGATTGGCTTGGATCAGCAATGAGAAATTTTTGTTCATATTTTGAGTTTTCGGTCAAAAACATGGACTCCTTTATTGACAGATTTAACGCCATTGCACACGTCAATGGCACCGATGACCAACAAGCCGGTCACCGACTTTTGTTAACTAATCATAGCATAAAAGCCGTGGTACGACCACTCTCGCTATCTGTTGCGCGTCTAGTTAACGTGCTGATTGCCGCCGGTCGCCACTAGGTTGGGCGTCGTGGGGCAACCCGTGAGCCATAGAGCGGTCTCACGGGCGCTTTTAAGCCCAACCATAACCCGCTGTCGGTCTTAAAAGACGGCCCCAACAAGGAATTGGCCAAGCCCGCCAACCCCTTGTTGCGACACGACGCCCAACCTAGTGGCGACCGGCTAATATGTGATTCTTAGCTAACGGATTGCATATGTATTTAATGTTGGGTGCGGCGATTGCACATAGCGCTTACTATTTCAAGCACAATATCACTTGATGATTTAGTGAAACCACAAGCAACACCAAGATACGCCCTGATACAGCTATGAACCGACAAGCACATTATCTATGCATATTCAGCATAACTTCTAAACAGACACTCAAAATTGCGTTCGGAAGTCGAAATCATTATTTGATACAAAAAATTAGTTGGTGGTCAGCGGTAATGGAAGCCGCCGTGTAAGCGTCGGTTATTAACGGCTAATTTTTGACTCGAACAACCACCATCAAAAATGTTCAGTCACAATTTCATATACTTACGTTATTTTGAAACCGAGCTGAGACTAGCAGTTGGCTGACCGTCATGGAATCGTCCTGAAAGTGGTGTTAACGGGCGTTTTTTGGCCGTTTACATCACGGACGTCTTTTGAGACTCGGGTTGTAGGCTCAAAAGCGAGGTCCAAGATCGCTCCTCAGGTTTGGACCGGTCCCAGGACGATGGAATTACGGTCAGCCAACTGCGGCAACCACCACCGATTAAAGCGCATAAAAAAACCAGAGAATAAATTCTCTGGTTAACTGTTAATTCAATAATGATTTAACTGTTTGATTGATAAGCTTGCCATCTGCCTGGCCCTTGAGCTTTGGCATGACAGCACCCATCACTTTACCAAAGTCACCTTTATTGGTGGCCCCGACTTGTTGAATCGTTTCCTTCACAATGGCTTCAACTTCATCAGCTGATAATTGCTTAGGCATATACTTTTCAACAATTGCAATTTCTGCCTTAACGCCGTCGACTAGGTCTTGGCGATTGGCGCTTTCGAATTCGCTTAATGATTCTTTACGTTGCTTCAGTTCACGTGAAACCACGCTCACTGCTTCTTCGTCCGTCAAATCGTGGCCCGCATTGATTTGTTCATTCATCAATGCTGACTTAAGCATCCGAATCACGCTAAGGCTTTGCTTATCGCGTGCTTTCATGGCAGCTTTAAGATCACCATTGAGTGTATCAACTAAACTCATTGGATTTCCCCCTCGTATCAAGTTTCAATTAGATGGTCTAATTACTTGAAACGACGACGGTTCTTACGCTTCCGAGCTGCTTCAGATTTTAACTTCTTCTTCACACTTGGTTTTTCGTAAAATTCCCGTTTGCGGTATTCTTGTAAAGTACCACTTTTTGAAACGGTACGTTTAAAGCGACGAAGAGCATCATCAAGAGATTCGTTTTTACGAACGACTGTTTTTGCCATATTAAAATTCCCTCCCTCCGAGCTTAAAAAGTAACCGTTAAATTATGCATACTTACACAATACAACTGTTCTAGTAAATTATACATAAATCCAAAAAGGGCGTCAACAAAAGTTTAAGGAATATTGAAATTAATCCAATAAATAGTTATTCTGGCAAGCCGTAAATCGTTTTCATAATGCCGGTGCTATGCTACACTTAAGACATTAATGATACCGAAATGAGGTTTTGTCTATGTCAGAAATAAAAGTTTTTATTCTCTCCGATTCCGTCGGTGAAACCGCCCATTCTGTTGCCGAAGCCGCCGCGGCTCAATTTTCAGAATATAAAATTAACTATCAACGGTTCCCGTTTGTCCGGACATCATCACTATTAGAAACGGTCCTTGCCCAAGCCGAAAAAGCCGGCGCCGCTATTTTCTTTACTTTTGTCGATCGGCAACTTAGCGTGCAAGCTCACGACTACTGCGAAAAACATCAATTAATGTATTACGACGTCCTCACACCGGCTTTAGATACATTCTCACAATTAACCCACGTGACCCCCGCCAATCGTCCCGGGACAGTCCACGCGTTAAATAACAACTACTTTGACCGCATCAACGCGATTGAATTTGCCGTAACTTATGATGATGGTAAGAACCCATCCGGATTTTTGGAAGCCGACGTGGTCTTACTCGGGGTTTCACGGACATCGAAGACCCCATTGTCACTATACTTAGCGAACCGTAACTTGAAAGTCGCTAATTTACCACTCGTGCCACAAGCCCAAATTCCGGATGAAATTTGGAAAGTTGATCCAAAGAAGGTTTTCGGTTTAACTAACGATCCCGAAAAATTAAACGATATTCGCCGTCAACGGATGGTCCAATACGGGTTAAATCCCGATACGGTTTATTCCAATACGGATAAGATTCGTGCTGAATTAGACTATGCTGACAACATCTTCAAAAAGATTGGCTGTTTAGTTATCAATGTTGCTAATAAATCCATTGAAGAAACGGCCACCTTAATTACCGAAAGTTTAGGTAGTAATGCCGAAAATTAAACATCCAAAAAATCACGCTAACCACTAACGGTTAACGTGATTTTTTTAGGACTTAACGCCTAAATCAACGCCTCCATCAACATGCAGGCATTGACCGGTGACAAACTCATTTTGCATCAAATAAAGGTAGGCGCTCGCCACTTCATCTTTCGTGGCCACGCGTTTCAACGGCACACCGGTCGCAAAGTTAGCCGCTTGTTCCTCAACTTGAGTCGCCGACAGATTGCGCCATAAGCCCGTCGGTGTCCAAGTTGGCGCCACCGCGTTAACCCGATAGTTAGGCGCCATTTCAACAGCTAAGCCCTCAACCAGTGTGTTGATGGCCTGATTACCGACAATCGCACCGGATGCATCATACGGGTGCCCACCCGCACCAGAGGTCATAATCAAGGAACCGTGGTCAGCAAGATGGTTAGCGGCCACTTGTGCTAACTGTAAGTTGGCAAAGAACTTTGCTTCAATGGCTGCCCGAATATCGGCCACCGAGTTATCCAAAAAGCCGCCACCCATCGCGCCACCTAAAAACGATAAAATGTGGTCAAATTGCGGGTGTTGCGTAAAAAACGCCGTTAGTTGGTCGATGTTTTGCGCATCTAAAGCCGTTCCTGTCACGTGACCAGGTGTCGCTTGTAATCGCGCAATAGCGGCATCCACATGATCTTGGCGATGACCA
This sequence comes from Lactiplantibacillus fabifermentans DSM 21115, assembly GCF_000498955.2. Taxonomy (GTDB): domain Bacteria; phylum Bacillota; class Bacilli; order Lactobacillales; family Lactobacillaceae; genus Lactiplantibacillus; species Lactiplantibacillus fabifermentans. Next base: position 18,824 of record NZ_AYGX02000052.1, read on the forward strand.
ATAATATGTACGTTAGCTTGTTGCCCTAAGGCCTGCTTGGCAACCGTTTCACCAAAGCCCGATGTTCCGCCGACGATTAAAATACTTTTATCTTTCAATTCCATAAATTAATTCCTCCTATTAATATTTCATTAGTCATCATACACTAAGATCGTTTTTTCGACATATAAAAAGCGCGCTAACCCTGGTTAGCGCGTTACTTTATGCCATTGAAAATTGTAATTAGCTTGCCAACTATCATCCTTTGAATTCTGAACACGCTTTAACCAACTAGCAAGGATCGCTAGTTGGTTGACCTACTGAAGCGACGTTTAAAGATATTGTACGCTTTCAATCAAGCATGGTTATAAAGGGAGTATAAAGCATATTTTGATATTTCCTACAATCCCTAACCATTATTTAACGTTCATTTTCAATATCATCAATCAAATTATCGTTGAATTTGCCGGCTTTCAGCATTGCGATTTCGTACTTGTACGGCGCATGTTGATGTTTCTTATCTTCACCGACATACGGTGTTTCCAAGATTTTACTAATATTATCCAATTGCGGATGATGGCAAACATAGTTCAACGCGTCAAACCCGAGCGTCCCCATCCCAATATTGGTATGTCGGTCTTTATGCGCACCTTGCGGATTTTTTGAATCGTTCAGATGAATCACTTTTAACCGGTCTAACCCAATCACGTGGTCGAATTCATTTAAAACACCATCAAAATCATTTTTAATATCATAACCGGCGTCACTCGTATGACACGTATCAAATGTCACCGATAGTTTTTCATTGTAAGTCACGCCGTCAATCATCTGAGCAATTTCTTCAAAGGTCCGGCCGACTTCCGTTCCTTTGCCAGCCATCGTTTCAATGGCGATTTGAATCTTTTGGTCCGGACGAATCACTTCATTCAAGCCCTTCGCAATTTGGGCGATGGCGACGTCCGCACCCGCGCCGACATGGGCACCCGGATGCAGTGTCAACTGAGTCGCACCCACGGCTTCGGCGCGTTCGATTTCATGATACAAGAAGTCGGTGGCAAACTCGAAATAACCCGGCTTGGTCGTATTACCAAGGTTAACGATATACGGCGCATGCACCACGATTTGTTGCAAATCATGTTCCGCCATAACCGGTTTGGCCGCTTCAATATTTAATTCGTCGATTGGTTTACGCCGCGTGTTTTGGGGCGCTCCTGTATACACCATAAAGGTATTGGCACCATAACTGACGGCTTCTTGCGCCGAACCTAACAACATTTTGGGCGCTTTCATTGAGACATGTGAACCTAGTCGTAACATAACATCCCATCCTTCACTAATTGGTTGCTTAGCGTTACCGAACGCATAAGCCTGCATACTGCCATTATACAAAAAAATGACCACATCAGCATAGCCGACGCAGTCATCATTATTTTTTAAATTAAATCATATCCACGAAACGTGAACGGAACTTGTAATGTAAGTGAGAACCAACCAATAACATGAAGAGCACGAAGCCCCAGAAAACTAACGTTAAGATTGGCCGACTAAACATTGAACTTTGTTGGAACATCGATTCCCGGAACCCGGAAATGATATACCAGAATGGATTCAATTCAAGAATCCGGACAAACGGTGCTGGGAAACCAGTCGTTTGGAAGTTGAATAAAACCCCAGATAAGTAAAATAGCATCCGCATAATGGATTGCAACAAGATTTGCCAGTCCCGCACAAGGACCGAAACGGTTGAGTTAAAGATACTCAACGCAAACATTAAACACAACATGGCGAAGAAATAGTAAATCCATTGTAACCACGCCAATGATGGGTAAATGTTATTGAAGAACCCTAAGGCGATTGAGAAGATTAACATCGTCCAAAAAGCGTTCAAATTACCGATAATCCGAATTGACGGCAATACGGATACGGGGAACTTCATTTTGGAAACCATGTTGACCCGTTGATAAATACTCTTCGAACCATCTAAGACTGCCCGGTTCATGAAGAACCATGGCGTAATCCCGATAACCATCCACATCAAGTAAGAGACACCATTCAAGTTACTACCTTTTTTGAAACCGCCAGAGAAGACGATCCAGTAAATAGCAATCTGAATTAACGGGTATAAATATTCCCAAGCCAACCCCAGATAATGGTTTTGATAACTAGCTTGATCTTCATAATTGGAGATCCGCCAAATAATTCCCCAGTTCTGGAATTGTTCTTTAATAATTGATACGACCTCTTTCAAGGCACTGACACTCCCTATCTATCATTGAAACTAATGGTTTATTTTTGATAAAAATAAGCTAAGGTGCGCTTGGTTGCTTGACCATCATTACGAGTATTCCATAGTTCGTTGAAGGCTGTCAATTTAAGTGGCTTCGCCGGGGCCGCCAATTCCCGGTTCAATTCGGACGTCGTCTTTACGAACGGCCCCGGAGCCCACTGTTCAAAGTCAGCCTGTAACCCAACATCAACCTGGTAACTCTGCCAGTCAAAGACATAGAATACCATTTTTTGACAATTTGGCAAGAGCGCATAGTCAAAAATAACTGACGAATAGTCACTGATCAACGTATTGGTAACCGTTAACAACTCGTCTGTAGTAAAGTCTGGCACTAACGTCACCAATTGCGGATATTGTTGTCGCAATTTTTCCGCTTGGTCCGCTAGATGAGGGTGTAACTTAATGACTAGCCGCTGATTAGGTGCTAAGTTTAGCTCACCAAAATCAGTCGGTAGTTCAAAAGTGACCCCCGCACGATACGTCGGCGCATATAAAATCACTTCAGTATCGCGAAATTCGGGGTATTGCGCATAAATCGCCGCTTGGGTCGTTTTGACCCATGGCGCCTGACGGTAACGGTCTGACCGCGGATAACCAAGCACGCGCATCCGCGACATTGGCACTTGGTACGATTCGGCAAATACTTGCCCCATCTTGCGTGATCCAACCACGTAATCGGTAATGTGGTCGTACACTTGTTGAAAACGCCGCTGGTCTTCCGGCGTCCGCTGTTTAGTCTGCGGATCACCCCAACCAAAGGCTTTGACGGCCCCACCGGCATGCCATAACTGAATCAAGCGTTGCCCCGAACGTCGTTTGAGACCGGCCGTAAAGGCGAAATAATTATCGACATAAATATCCGTCGCTTGGGTTAAGACCGGCACCCCGGTTAAGGCAAACTGCATTGAATCATGAAACGGCTGTGTGGCAATCCCTTCCGCCACTAGTTGCGCCGCCCCCGTAGCCGTTGACGGTTGGTAATACACCGTTAAGCGACCCGGGACGCGCTGATTAAGTTCCCGAATAAAGTCCAAATTATCCGCAAAGCTCATCAAATAAATCACGCGCGTTGACGTTTTAAAATGCGCCAACCACGACATGCAACGTACCAGCCATAAATAAATTGCTTTTTTCAAAATGGCCACCCTTTCACACCGTGGAAATACAACATGTCATTATAGCATACTTTATATTTCCACTTACGATATTATTAAAAGCTTAATTATTTAAAAAAATTACCGTGATAACACAGTTTGTGTTCGTTTATATGAACTTACAATTTCACTAAAAAAGCCAACCCATCCCCGGGTTGACTTCCATTTTATGGCTTGGGCTCATAAAAATGACCCAAGATTTTCACGGTATCGGAAATGCTGACAAAAGCGTGCGGATCAGACTCCGCCATCGCGGCTTTTAATTCATTCATTTCATAACGGGTAATGACCGTAAATAAAATCGTTTTATCATCATGCGCATAGGCCCCTTCGGCGTTGTGCACGATAGTTACGCCCCGTCGAATCCGGTTTTGCACCGAATCAATCACGGTTTTGGGCCGACTCGTAATAATCATCACTTGCATCTTTTGCTGACGGGTATATGTCATATCCATGACCCGCCCGTTAACCAGTAGTCCCAGTGCGGAGTAAAAGGCATAGGGCCAACCATAAACGGCACCGGCTGCTAACACGATGATGGCATTAAACGCCATATTGATCGTCCCAATGCTGCGACCCGTTTTACGGCGAATGACCAGCCCGATAATATCGAGCCCCCCAGTAGAAATCCCGTTTTTAAGCGCCGTCCCGGTCCCAAAACCGTTTAACGCCCCCCCGAAAATCGCACAAATAATCGGGTCATGCGTCAAGCTTTCGGGCGCCACGACTTTGATCATGATACTAGATAAAGCAACCGCTAAAAACGTGTATACCGTAAAGCGGTGACCGATTGAGCGCCAAGCAATAATAAACATTGGCACGTTTAATAAGAATAAAAGAATGGCGGTAGACAATTGGAACGGTAAAAACTTGGTCATTAAACTGTTAATTAACTGAGCTAGCCCGGTAATCCCAGAAGAATAAATATGCCCGGGCGTCCAGAAAAAGTTCATGGCCACGGAAACTAAAATGGCATACGTAAATGCCGTTGACGCCTTGACGACGTCGCGATGACGTTTGGACAACTCCTTGATATCGTCCATCTAATTAAGCGCTCCTTTATCATTTGCTTCCGCTATTGTAACACTCTTAAACTGCGTCCAGCAGGCTTTTGGCGATTTCTACCAAAAGTCTAACGCTTCTCATAATACTCACAGACAAATACCGCTGCTAGGCCGGGACAATCACCGCGGTGGCGCAGACCTGAAGCCAAAAAACGGTCTTCAGGGCGGTTGGCTGCCTGACCAACCCCGTCAGTCAACCAACTCGGCGCAAGTCCTAGGCGACCACAAAACACTCGCCAAGGACTTCGACACGGCGGCATTGTCCCGGCCTAGCAGCTAAATTGTTCTTCTAATGATAAGTTGGCAAAATTAGTTTGTTGGTAGTGTTTACTTGATTAAGCAATTAAATCAACAAGTCACATAGCGACGTAACTATATTAATCTACTTTCGAGGCATCCTGCCAATACTGTTCAATAAAGTCAGCACGGCCCCCTGCTTCTTGTTCGGCAAAGACGACCGGATTATTTTTATAGAAGCGTTGATGTTCTGCTTCCGCCGGATAAAATGGTTGGACATCTTCAATCGTCGTCACAATGGGCTTATCGAACAATTCGCTAGCTTGTAATTTAGCCTTGGATGCTTCGGCAATTTGGCGTTGTTGGGGACCGTTTACGAAAATAACTGGCCGATAATTATCGCCCCGGTCTTGGAATTGTCCCATCGCATCGGTGGGATCAGTTTGGTGCCAATAGATTTCAACTAAGTCGGCATAACTAACGATGGCGGGGTCAAAAGTAATTTTAACCGCTTCTGTGTGCCCCGTCGTATGTGCTTTAACCTGCTTATATGTCGGATTCTCAGTGTGACCACCGGTATACCCCGAAACGACACTCTCAATCCCAGGTTGTTCATCAAATGGTTGGACCATGCACCAAAAACATCCGCCCGCAAATATTGCTGTTTCAGTTGCCATTAAAATTCCTCCAATTAAATTTTAATTTAAATCTAACACTAATAAAAACGAACGTCCAGCTCGAATGCGGACTTTCAATGTTTCGTAATGCCATTAATATAATGCCATCATTTCAGTATACTTATACCAAGGACCAAGCACACACCTTTTATGTCGGCTGCAGTCCTTATCAATTTAGCATTAGCACCCAATTGCGCACGAGTTACTCAAAAAAAGACTGTACCTAACACAAGATGTGTTCGATACAGTCTTAATAATCATTATTCATGTATGAAGCAAAGGTCAACCACAACTGATTAGATGATAAAACCAGTTAGCGATTGGCGGTCAGCAATGGTAGTTATTGCCGTAATCGAAGTGAAAAACAATTTAGAAATAGCTGATAACACAAATGATGCGACTACAAAAACTGCAGTCGCATCATTTTAAATAAGAAATCAGTTTAGTTGGGTGACAGCGATAATGGAAGCCGCCGTGAGCGTGCCGTTAGTTCGGCATGCTTCTGGCCGAGCTTACGGCACCGACATCTTTGAAGATTGGCGAACTTTGCCGAGCTTCAAAGTGAGGTTCGAGACCGCTTCTCAGGCTCGAACCGGTCGCCACGGCCGCTGGAATTATCGCTGACGCACAACGGCACCACGCACAGCTTACTTAGTTTCAGCAGCGTCGTCTTCGTCAGGCGTCTTAGCTTTAGCTTCGATGTCTAAGGCTAAATCGTCTAATTGTTGGTCAGAAACCGGTGCTGGCGCATTCGTCATTGGTTCGGAAGCCTTCGAGTTCTTAGGGAACGCGATAACTTCGCGGATATTGTCGTTACCAGACAATAACATGGCGAAACGGTCTAACCCAATGGCTAACCCGCCATGCGGTGGAAAGCCCATATCTAAGGCATCTAATAAGAAGCCAAATTGTTCTTGAGCCCGTTCTTTAGTGAAGTCTAACGCCTTGAACATCTTTTCTTGGAGTTCACGAGTGTGGATCCGGATTGATCCACCCCCGAGTTCGTAACCATTTAAGATGATGTCGTAAGATTGCGCATGAGCTTGATGTGGGTCTTCACCGTCATTTAAGTAATGCACATCTTCTTCGTTCGGCATCGTGAATGGATGATGTGCTGGGACCCAGCGTTCAATCCCTTCATCGTATTCGAATAATGGCCAGTCAACGACCCATAAGAAGGCGTATTTGTTTTCGTCAATCAAGTCAAGTTCCTTGGCGATGGCTTTCCGCAAGTAACCTAACGTATCCGAAACTACCTTGAAGCTGTCCGCGGCAAATAAGAGCAAGTCCCCGGGTTTAGCTTCAGCTGCGGCCGTAATGGCTTCAAAGTCATCTTTGAAGAACTTAGCAATCGGGCCACTAAAGCCATCATCGGTTACCTTCATCCAAGCTAAGCCTTTCGCGCCAAAGCGTTCAACGTAACTACCATAAGCATCGATTTGCTTACGAGAATACTTGTCAGCCCCACCAGGAACGGCAATTGCTTTGACGAACCCGCCATTTTTAACGGCGCCGGAGAAGACTTTAAAGTCGGTGTCAGCCATGACTTTGGACATGTCATGTAATTCCATGTCGAAACGAACGTCGGGTTTTTCAGAACCGAAGCGTTCCATTGATTCTTGCCACGTGATTCGCGTAAATGGTGCCGGAATGTCGATCCCCTTGACGTGTTTCATGACTTGTTGAATCAAGCCTTCCGTGTAACTTTGGATTTCTTCGGCCGTTAAGAAGGACGTTTCCATATCAATTTGGGTAAATTCAGGTTGACGGTCACCCCGTAAATCTTCATCCCGGAAACAACGCGCGATTTGGTAATAACGATCAAAGCCGGCGCCCATCAACAATTGTTTGAACAATTGTGGTGATTGTGGCAAGGCATAGAAATGACCTTGATAAATCCGCGAAGGTACTAAGTAGTCCCGTGCCCCTTCTGGCGTTGACTTCGTTAAGAATGGCGTTTCAATATCATAAAAACCATTAGCATCGAAATAACTGTGAACGGCCTGCGTAATCCCGTTACGAATCTTCAAGTTACGTTGCATTTCTGGGCGACGTAAGTCCAAATAACGATACTTTAAGCGTAATTCATCCGACACATTGATATCATCTTGAATGTAAAATGGTGGGGTCTTAGCCTTGTTCAAAATTTTAGCATCGTGAATTTCGACTTCGACTTTCCCAGTCTTCATGTTCGGGTTGATAGCGTCGCCGACCCGGCTAACCACTTTCCCTTGCACTTCAATCACATATTCACTCCGTAAGTTGTCCGCTACGGCTAAAGCATCAGCTGAGAATTCTTGGCTAAATACTAATTGAACGATGCCTTCACGGTCCCGTAAGTCAATAAAAATCAATTGACCTAAGTCCCGGCGTTTTTGTACCCAACCTTGTAAGGTCACTTCTTGGTCGAGATAATCTTCATTAACTAAACCAGCATAAGTCGTCCGCTTCATTAATCTTCCTCCTCTTAATTTGCGCGTAATACTTTTTTAACGTCAGCGAAAATGTCCGCCATCTTGACTTGGGTTTCTTCCCCCGTCGCCATCGATTTCACGTTAACCACGCCGTTTTCGATTTCGCTATCGCCGACCGTCATCGTGTAACGCGCGTTCAAGCGATCCGCACTCTTAAATTGCGCTTTTGGTTTGCGGTTCAAGTAATCGCGTTCGGCAGTCAAACCAGCCCCACGCACCGCTTGTGCTAATTTCAAAGTAGTGGCATTAGCAGCATCGCCAATCCCAACCACATAAACATCTAAGTCATTGTCGACTGGGAATTCGATGCTTTCAGCGTCCATTAAGACTAATAGTCGTTCAACACCAAGACCAAAGCCGACCCCGGAAGTTTCGGGACCACCAAGTTCTTTAACTAACCCGTTATACCGGCCACCAGCACAAATCGTCGTGTAACCTTGACCGAGCGATTTAGAATTAGTCATGATTTCAAAGATGGTGTGGTTGTAATAGTCCAAACCACGGACCATGTTCGCATCAATTTCAAATGGAATATCTAATGCCGTCAATAATTCTTTGGCTTCTTCAAAATGCGCTTTAGCTTCGGGCGTTAAGTAATCCAAAATTGAAGGCGCATCGGCCACGAATTTTTGATCTTCGGGCGCTTTACTGTCAAGGACCCGCAATGGATTCTTGTGCAACCGGGCTCTTGAATCATCACTCAATTCTTCAAAGTGTGGTTCCAAGTAATCAATCAAGGCTTGACGGTAATCGTCACGCGTTTGTTGGTCACCCAACGTATTAATCACTAACTTCAAGTCATTCAAACCGAACTTCTTAAGTAAATTGAAGCCCATGGCAATGACTTCCACGTCTAAAGCGGCACTTTCGCTACCAAAAGCTTCCACCCCGAGTTGATGAAATTCGCGTAGCCGCCCTGATTGGGGCCGTTCATAACGGAACATTGGTCCCATGTAATAAACTTTATAAGGCTTTAAGACTTGCGGGCCGTATAATTTATTTTCAACAAAGGCCCGAACAACGCCAGCGGTACCTTCTGGGCGCAGCGTAACATGCCGATCACCTTTATCGTGAAAATCGTACATTTCCTTCGTGACAATATCCGAAGTATCCCCTGCTGAACGCGAGAAAACTTCGAAATTTTCAAACATTGGCGTGCGAATTTCTTTGAATTGGTAAGTTTTGAAAACTTCCCGTGCGGTTTTTTCGACATATTGCCATTTTTCACTGTCGCCGGGCAAAATGTCAGCCGTACCTTTGGGCCGTTGATATCTCATATGATTTCCTCCTCTAAATTAAATCGACAAAAAAAGCACCCCTGATAATTGTATCAAGGGCGCTTTTTTGCGCGGTACCACCTTTATGAGCACTAACTGATAACGTCTGTAATTAGCACAGGCGGAACTTTTCGTTCACCTCAAAAGCGTCTCCTCATTGCTCGCTATCCGGAATTCTCAGCACTACCGGTCTCTGGTGTTAGCGTTGCACAATGCTCTTACTTTCTCTGCGGTCGATTTATTAACTTATGATTAAAGTTACACGAAATATCGGCAAAAGTCAACTGACGGCCGTAGAATTATTTAGTTGTTCGGTTTTTTACAGCCATTTTTTGTGATACTATTTGAGTATTCCAAACGAAATTTAAATTATTTATAGTTGGTGAAATCCATGCAAGTTTTAAAACGCTTTTGGCGTCAAATTCTGATCTCACTAGTTTTTATCGGCTTAGTGGCGGGCTTTGTCTTTATCTTAGTCACCCACAACACGGCGACGGTCAACATTGCTAACGTTAACATCCGTAAAGGCCCGGGCATTAGTTACGCCATCACTGATTCGACTTCTAAAGGGACCAAGGTCCATATCATGAAGCGCAAAAACAATTGGTTATATGTGCGGTATGCCGACCACAAATTTGGTTGGATTGCGAGTTGGCTCGTCAATGAACATAATAGTCAACTCAACAAGACGACTAATATTTCGGAAGCCACGATTGTGCTCGACCCGGGGCACGGGGGTTCCGATTCGGGGGCGTTATCCGCCAAGGGTAAGATGGAAAAAACATACACGTTACGCGTGGCCAAAGCCGTTGCTAAGAAATTACGAGCAGCCGGCGCGCACGTTATCTTAACGCGTGACAGCGATACGTACGTCGGCTTGAGTGCCCGGCCCGCCATTGCGAACAAAGTTCACGCGGACGCCTTTATTAGCTTCCACTTTGATAGCTCGCCCGAAAAAAATCAAGCTTCTGGGATCACGACGTATTATTACCACAAATCTACCTCAATGGGTTTAGCCAAAGCATTGAGTAGTAATGTTTCGACTTTACCAATTCAGAGTAAAGGCATTGAGTTTGGGGACTTCTTAGTCATCCGCGACAACTCAGTACCCGCAGTGCTAATGGAATTAGGTTATATCAATGATAAATCCGACTTTAAAACCATTAGTTCTCAAAAATATCCAAACGAAGTCGCCCACGCCGTTTATGCCGGCTTAACGACCTACTTTGCGAACCAATAGATTCCTAAAAAGCCAGTGCCCGCAACTAGTCGGGCGCTGGCTTTCGTGTTACAACTAACTTTGAGGTGATCTAAATCATGCAACTATCAACTACTTGGCTACACCAATTACCGTTAACCGCCATCCACGATGTCCAACCAGTCGGTGGCGGTGATATCAATGCGGCTTTTTCACTAGTCAGTGCGCAAACTCGTTATTTTTTAAAAGTTCAGCCCGACCGTGGCGGGGCCTTTTTCGACCATGAAATTGACGGCTTAAATCGACTCGGAGCGGTCGTTACAACCCCCAAAGTCATGGCCAGTGGCACCATTAATCAAGACGGCTACTTATTGCTCAGCTGGCTAACGACCGGTCACGGCTCACAAGCCGCGTTAGGTCAAGCCGTCGCAACAGTCCATCAACAAACCGCACCTAAATTTGGTCTGGATACGGATTATCGGCTAGGTAAGATTCCTAAAATCAACACATGGCAAGCTGACTGGGCTACTTTTTACGTGCAACAACGCTTAGACGTCCTCGTGCAACTCGCTAAAAGCAATCATCATTGGTCCGCTGAACGCGACGACCATTACCAACGACTACGCACCAAAATTCTCAACACGCCACATTTCCACACGGTCAAGCCGAGCTTATTGCACGGTGATTTATGGTCCGGCAACATCAGCTTCACCGCCGCGGGCACGCCAGTATTATTAGACCCCGACGTTTTCTATGGCGACCGTGAAATGGATTTAGCAATGACCACGATTTTCGGTTGCTTCGACGCCGACTTTTACGACGGCTATCAAAGTGTCTATCCGTTCGAACCTGGGATGCAGTCACGACTCCCCATGTATCAACTATACTATCTACTCGCCCATCTCAACTTATTCGGCGAATCGTACGGGCCCGCAGTTGATCGCATTTTAGCCTTGTACTAGTCTTGCTTAAACGATTAGCAATAAGCTGCAAAACATCACCAATCAACTTATCATTTCAAAAAATGTATTGAGACCTAGGACAGTTGACATAATGCCATTCACTACAGTATTCGATTTAATTTAAGAGTACGGACCGCTAAAACCATGAACAAACCAGCGACTGAGATATAACGCAAAAATTGGTGTCTGATGAAAGTCAAATTTCATCAGACACCAATTTTGCTTTTTATCATTTTTATCGTCGAAACTTGCGCCACCGATATTTTTTGACCGTTCTTTCTTAAAGTCGGTTATTAACCACTAATTTTTGATTAAAACAACCACCATCAAAGATGTTCAATCACAATTTCAGATACTGACGTTATTTTGAAACTGAACTAAGATTAGCAGTTGGCTGACCGTAATGGAATCGTCCTGAAAGTGGCGTTAACGGGCGTCTTTGGCCCGTTTACACCACGGACGCCTTTCGAGACCTGAACTTTGGGCTCAAAAGCGAGGTCCAAGACCGTTTCTCAGGCTTGGACCGGTCCCAGGACGATGGAATTACGGTCAGCCAACTGCGGCA